>CALCBL010000377.1 GCA_937897495.1 uncultured Burkholderiales bacterium | reverse complement strand
TGGTGTGGTACTTGCCAAATAAGGCAACATGACGAAATTTAGATTTCATTCTCAAATTACATCATTAAAATGTGTCAATGCTAGATGATCGTGCCAAGTTATTACTGAAAGCGCTGGTTGAACGCTACATTGCTGACGGCCAGCCTGTGGGTTCCCGCACGCTCTCTAAGGCTTCTGGCTTGGAATTATCCCCTGCCACCATTCGAAACGTCATGTCTGACCTCGAAGAATTGGGCCTCATTGCCAGCCCGCATACATCGGCTGGCAGGATCCCCACCAATAGGGGTTATCGCCTATTCGTCGACACCATGCTCACGGTTCAGAAGGGTGAATTGCTCACGCAGCGCCTTGCACCCGACCAGCCGCAGAAGGTGATTGCCAACGCGGCCAACATGCTTTCTAGCTTGTCTCACTATGTGGGCGTGGTCATGGCGCCCAAGCGCGCATCGGTGTTTCGGCACATTGAATTTTTGCGATTGTCTGAAAAACGCGTGCTTCTGATCATTGTGTCGCCCGAGGGCGATGTCCAAAACCGCGTGATTTTTACTGAGGCCGATTACTCACAAAGCCAGCTCATCGAAGCGTCTAATTATTTGAATGCTCATTACGCTGGCATGGCCATCGAACAGGTTCGACTGCGCGTGAAGCAAGAGTTGGTCAATTTGCAATCTGAAATTGCCAGCCTCATGCAAGCTGCGGTGCAGATGAGCTCTGAGGTTTTGAATGAAGACGAAGGCGATGTGGTGATTTCGGGTGAGCGCAATTTGCTGTCGGTCAGCGACTTCTCCAGCGACATGGGTAACCTGCGTCAGGCCTTCGATTTGTTCGAGCAAAAAACGCAGCTCATGCGCTTGCTCGATGTGTCTAGCCAGGCCGATGGTGTGCGCATTTTCATTGGCGGCGAAAGCCAGTTTGTGCCTATGCAAGAGTTGTCGGTGGTCAGCGCGTCCTACGAAGTAGACGGCCATGTGGTGGGCACCTTGGGCGTCATTGGCCCTACGCGCATGCCCTACGAGCGCATGATTCAAATTGTGGACATCACATCCAAGATGGTGGGCAATGCTTTGAGTCAGTCGAAGTAAATCGGTTTCTTTCTGAGCTCGCTGTGTGAGGATGGGGTGAGTGGGTTCCTCATACTGGGGTACCAGAAATCGTCACCCACTCACCCCATCCTCACACAGCTGCGAACAGCAATGATGGTGCCCGGAAGATTCATTGCAAGCAAATGTGTGTTGACTTGGTCTTTTAAAAGACTATATTAGGTTCACTTTAAGGCGGACCTCATCATGCTCAGTACTTCCCAAATCAAGCCAAT
>CALCBL010000376.1 GCA_937897495.1 uncultured Burkholderiales bacterium | reverse complement strand
CTAAGAAGAGCCACGCCACCAAGCCGCCGTACAAAGGGCCTAGATACAGGCTGGTAGCGACTCGGCTGGCGCCTAAGGTTTTTTGACAGAACCCGTAGGACCAGTAAGCGCCTACGCCTGGAAAAATTGCGGCGGCCACTACAAGTAGGCTGGCACCATCGCTCCATTCGGCATGCTGTGTCGCGGTCCATTCTGTGATTGCCAAGGGCAGCAAAACAAGGCTACCGGCAAAACAAGTGGCAGCCAACCTGGCTGTTGAGCTCAAGGGGCTTGCCCACTTTTTAAGCAGCAAAGCATAGGCGGCCCATGCGACCATGGCAATGACCACGAGGCCATCACCGAAGACCCAAACGACTTGTGACAGCGCTGCCCACTGGCCTTTGACAACCACGTGCAAAACGCCCAGCAAAGCAATGACAACCCCCAGAGACTGCCTCCAAGAAAACGACTCTTTCAGGCCGATAACCGCTCCGAGCGTAATTAAAACGGGCGATGCTGCGTAAATCAGTGCGATGTTGATGGCCGTGGTTGTTTCTGCAGCCCAGTAAACCCAAGCACCGCAAATGAGCATGCCTAAAGTACCCAGCACCACATACTGTTTCCAAGCGTTCAATGTGCTTTGACGTTCCTGCCAAAGCTCACTGCGCGCAATGAAGGCCAAAATAAGACCCGCTAAAAACCACCGACCCAATGCCAACACATGGGGGCTGATGATGCCAGGCGCGGTTTTGGCAACGACATAGTTCACCGACCACAAGGCCGGTGTGACCCAAATTAAAACTTGCGCTAGTTTTTCGCGCGAGGCAACGGTAGTCAGACAGCCGCTAAGCGTTGAGCCAACGCCGCTTTGGTGTCAAGCAAGGCTTTGGGCATGTTGTAGGCCAACTGCTCAAAGTGTGTGTTGTGCAATTGGAGTTCTTGTTGCCATGCTGCTTTGTCGATGCTGGTGACCGTTTTGAACTGATCGGCTGAGAAATTCAAACCGGTCCAATTCAACTCAGCATAGGTTGGCGTGATGCCGAAGATGGTTTCTTGGCCTTGAGCCTGACCTTCCAAGCGATCAATCATCCACTTCAAGACGCGCATGTTGTCGCCATAACCTGGCCAAACAAACTTGCCCGCTTCGTCTTTGCGGAACCAGTTGACGCAGTAGATGCTGGGCAGCTTGTGGCCACCGGCTTGCACCTTGGCGCCCACATCGAGCCAGTGTTGGAAATAGTCGCTCATGTTGTAACCACAGAAAGGCAACATGGCGAAAGGATCGCGGCGAACAACGCCCTGCGCGCCAAAGGCGGCGGCTGTGGTTTCAGAGCCCATGGTGGCAGCCATGTAAACGCCTTCTGTCCAATTGCGAGCTTCGGTAACCAATGGCACGGTGGTCGAGCGACGGCCGCCAAAGATGAACGCATCGATGGACACGCCAGCGGCATCGTCCCAAGCGGGGTCGAGGGCAGGGTTGTTGATGGCTGAAACTGTGAAGCGCGCATTGGCGTGAGCCGCTTTGGCGCCCGTCTCTTTGGCAATTTGAGGCGTCCAGTCTTTGCCTTGCCAGTCAATCAAATGATCGGGCAATTTGCCAGTGTCTTTTTCGATGCCTTCCCACCAAACGTCGCCGTCATCGGTCAAGGCCACGTTGGTGAAGATCACGTTTTTGTCCAAGCTGGCCATGCAGTTGGGGTTGGTGTGGTGGTTGGTACCTGGGGCCACGCCAAAGTAACCGGCTTCAGGGTTGATGGCCATCATCTTGCCGTTGGCTTGGGGTTTGATCCAAGCGATGTCGTCACCAATGGTGGTGACTTTCCAGCCATTGAAGCCTTCGGGTGGCACCAGCATGGAGAAGTTTGTTTTGCCGCAAGCGCTGGGGAAAGCAGCTGCCACGTGGTATTTTTTACCTTGTGGGTTGGTCACGCCCAAGATGAGCATGTGCTCGGCCAACCAGCCTTGTTCGCGGCCCATGCTAGAGGCGATGCGCAAGGCCAAGCATTTTTTGCCCAACAAAGCGTTGCCGCCGTAGCCAGAACCATAAGACCAAATTTCGCGCGTTTCAGGGTAGTGAACGATGTACTTCAAGCTGGGGTTGCAGGGCCAAGATGTGCTGTCTTTGGCGCCATCGACCAATGGCGCGCCCACGGTATGCAAGCAGGGTACGAATTCGCCATCGGTGCCAATCACATCAAAAACGGCTTTGCCCATGCGGGTCATGAGTTTTTGGTTAACAGCCACGTAGGCGCTGTCTGTGAGTTCAATGCCGATGTGGGCAATGTGTGAGCCCAAGGGGCCCATGGAGAAAGGCACCACGTACAGGGTTCGGCCTTGCATGCAACCGTCAAACAAAGGGTTCAAGGTTTTGCGCATTTCAGCAGGCGCCATCCAATTGTTGGTGGGGCCTGCGTTTTCTTTCTTCTCAGAGCAAATGTAAGTGCGGTCTTCCACGCGGGCCACATCGGATGGGTCAGAGCAAGCCAAGAAACTGCTGGGGCGCTTGGTTGGGTTGAGCTTTTTGAAGGTGCCGTTGTCCACCAGAAGTTGGCAAAGGCGGTC
>CALCBL010000375.1 GCA_937897495.1 uncultured Burkholderiales bacterium | reverse complement strand
TTTGCGCCCTGATGCCGCATGGGTAATGAGGCTGTTTGAAACAGCCAGTTCTGAGACGGGCACACTCCATTCATTGGCCGCAGCTTGCATGAGCATCATGCGGGCCACTGCGCCACCGCGGCGCACATAGTCTTGTGAAGTTCGAATGCCACGACTGCCGCCGGTGCTCATATCGCCCCATGCACGCTTGCGTTTTAAGTTTTGACCCGGGGTAGGCGACTCTGTGGTGATTTTGGACCAATCGCACTCTAATTCTTCGGCCACCAATTGGGCCAAGCCAGTACGGGTACCCTGACCCATTTCAGAACGAACAATGCGAACCACGCAAGTGTCGTCGGGCTTAACCACGACCCAAATGCCGATCTCTGGCGTTGCGTCTGAGCTTTGGGCCAATGCTTCTGATGGGGACAGGATGTTAAGGCCCAAGGCCAAGCCACCGCTGGCCATGGCAGACGTTCCCACCATAAAACTGCGACGAGAAATTTGGACAGGAGATGTTTGAATTTGATTCATGGTACTTCTCCTTAAACTTTGATTTGCTGAACCAAAGCGGCCACTTCACCGCTGTCGGACTTGGGCAATTTTTTAGTGCCCGCCGCAACATGAATGGCTTCACGAATTCGCTGATACGTGCCACAACGGCAGATGTTGGTCATGGCCAAATCGATGTCTTTGTTGGTCGGCTTCGGTTTGCGTTTAAGCAAAGAAACAGCCGCCATGATTTGACCTGACTGGCAGTAACCGCACTGCGGTACATCGACCTCGGCCCAGGCTTTTTGAACCGGATGGCTGCTGCTGTCTGACAAGCCTTCAATGGTGATAATTTTGCGGCCGGTCATGGCAGATCCGGGAACAGAGCAAGAACGAACAGGTTGACCGTCCACATGCACAGTGCAAGAACCGCACTGCGCAATGCCGCAACCAAATTTAGTACCTGTGAGTCCTATCACTTCACGCAAAACCCATAACAAGGGCATTTCAGATTCGGCATCCACTTTTTGGACTTTGCCATTGACATTTAAGGAATACATTTAAATTTTGCCTCCAAGGATTAAAGACCGACCAAATAAGATTTGAATTTTTCTGCCACGCGCTGTTTCAATTCGGGACTTGCACACGCCACAGGTGGAAAATCTTTCAACATTTCAAAAGGCCTGCAAGCATCAATCACGGCACGTGAATTGGTGCTGGTGCCCTT
>CALCBL010000374.1 GCA_937897495.1 uncultured Burkholderiales bacterium | reverse complement strand
TGAAAAATGCCTCGAATGATGGCGTAGGCCAACACATGAGGCAAGTGGCTTACTGCAGCAAAAGCCGCGTCATGGGCAGCAGGGGTGAGTTCGGTAATGTAGCTGCCCAAACTCTTCCAAATTTGTTTGGCAAGCTGGACCTGAGTTGCGCCCGAGCTTGCCATGGGGGTCATGATCAGAGCGCGATCCTTGTACAGATCTACATCGGAATGCTCAACACCAGCAACCTCTTTGCCTGCAATAGGGTGCACCGGAACAAAGCAATGAAGTTTGTCGCCCAATGTGTTGAGAGCCGCGGCCACAATGTCTGATTTTGTAGAGCCAACTTCCATCAGCAGGGCATCTGATCGCAAGGCGGGTGCTATGGCTTCAAAGCAAGCGCTTGTCGCTGTGACAGGTACCGCTAGCAAAACCAAATCTGCACCTTGCACGGCTTGCGCAATGCTGTCTTCAGAGGCGTCGATCACACCCATGCTGAGTGCCTTTTGCCGAGATGATGCCGAGGCACTGTAGCCCACAATGTGTTGGGCCCAGCCGGCTTCCCGAGCGGCCAGTGCAAACGAGCCGCCCATCAAGCCGCAGCCAATGAGAGCGACTTTTTCGAATTTCATTCTGGGATGGGGTAGGAACCCAAAACCTTGTAGAACGCGCACAGACCTTGAAGTTCTTGCAACGCTGCCGCCACATGCGGCTCAGAAATATGACCTTGAATGTCGATGTAGAAATAGTATTCCCACTGACCAGATTTGGCAGGACGAGATTCAAAGCGCGTCATAGAAACGCCATTGTTCTTCAAAGGCATGAGCAAGTCATGAACGGCGCCTGGCTTGTTGGGCACAGAGACCACCAAGCTGGTGCAATCTTTGCCAGAAACAGGTGGTGTCGCCAAAGTTTGCGGCAAACAAATCACAGCAAAGCGCGTGCGGTTGGTGGCTTCGTCTTGAATGGCATGCGCCACGATGTGCAAACCAAATTGAGAGGCTGCACGCTCGCTGGCCAAGCCGGCCCAAGCGGGATTTGTGGCAGCCAAACGTGCGCCTTCTGCATTGCTGGAGACGGCGCGGCGTTCGGCATGGGGCAAGTTTTGAGTGAGCCAGACTTGGCATTGCGCCAAGGCTTGTGGATGTGCCAATACCACTTCGATGTCTTTGAGGTTGTCCGATTGGCGCAATAAGTTGTGGCGAACCAGCATGCTCACTTCACCGATCACGTGAACGGGTGAGCGCAAGAACAAATCGAGCGACCTGGCCACCACACCTTCGGTTGAGTTTTCCATGCCCACCACACCATATTGAGCGGTACCAGCGGCCGTGGCATGAAACACTTCATCGAAGTTGTTGCAGTAAATGAAGCTGGCGGCGCTGCCAAAAAACTCAATCCCCGCTTGCTCGCAAAAAGTACCCTGAGGGCATAGAACCGCAACACGCTGTGGGGCTTCCAATGCCAAACAGGCCGACATGATTTCTCGCCAAATGGCCGCCACATGTGCATTGAGCAAGGGCCCTTGATTGGAGTTTTCAATTTTGGCAATGACTTGTGCCACGCGGTCGGGCCGGAAAAAGGGCGAACCCTCGGCGCGCTTAATTTCACCCACTTTTTCAGCCACCTTGGCGCGTTGGTTCAGTAAACTTAAGAGTTGCTGATCGAGCGAGTCAATTTGTATTCGCAAGTCGGCCAAAGCGTCTGTTTGAATGGGTTGAGTCATATGTGTTTAAGCCTGAGTGGCTTCAAAGTCTTTGAGGTAAGACACCAGAGCCATAACCCCTTCTAGGGGAATGGCGTTGTAAATGCTGGCGCGCATGCCGCCAACAGATTTGTGACCTTTGAGTTGCAACAAACCTCGCGCCTTGGCGCCAGCCAAGAATGCATCATTTCGCGATTCATCTCTCAGGTAAAAAGGAACGTTCATTCGCGAGCGAAAAGATTTTTCAACTCGATTTTCATAAAGCTGAGATTGGTCTAAGTAGTCGTACAACAACTTCGCTTTGGCTATGTTTCGCAGTTCCATGGCGGCCACGCCTGTAGCGCCATTTTCTGATTGTGCTTTAAGCCATTTGAAAACCAAGCCCGCCATGTAAATGGAGTAGGTAGGGGGCGTGTTGTACATGGAGCCGTTGTCGGCCACCATTTTGTAATTGAAGGCACTTGGGCAATGCTTCATGGCTTTGCCAAGCAAATCTTCTCTGACCACCACCAAGGTAAGGCCCGCAGGACCTAGGTTCTTTTGTGCGCCACCAAAGGCCACGCCAATCTTGGACCAATCGAAACTGCGCGATGCAACGTGCGAAGAAAAATCAATGACCAAAGGCGCCGAGCTTCCAAGCGCCTTGAGATCGGGCAAGTTGTGATACTCCACGCCATCAATGGTTTCGTTGGTGCAAACATGCACATAGCTAGCGTCAGAGCTCAACTGCCACTGCGCTGGTGACGGAATGTTGGAAAAGTTGGAGGCTTGAGCACTGGCCGCCAAATGGGGTTTGCAAAATTGCGCGGCTTCTTTGTAGGATTTTTGGCTCCAGCTGCCAGTGACTACAAAATCGACCACGCCTTCTTGCGAAAGATTCAATGGCACGATGGCATTTTCGGCAATGCCGCCACCTTGCATGAACAAGATTTTGAAGTTGGCAGGAATGGCCAGCAACTCACGAAGGTCGGCTTCTGCTTCTTCGTAAATGGACATGAACTCTTTGCCGCGATGGCTCATTTCCATCACGCCCATGCCGCTGCCATGCCAGTCCAGCATTTCGCTGGCAGCTTGAATCAGGACTGCATCGGGAATGGCGGCAGGGCCGGCAGAAAAGTTGTAGGGTCTGGTCATTCAGTCGAGCCGCTTTCCGCTGCGCCGCCTTCATCATCGGCAAGGTTCTCGTCCGATTCATCTTGCACGATGGCGTCGTTCTCTACGATGCGTTGCAAGCCAGACAATTTGGCGCCATCGTCCAAGCCGATCAAGGTCACACCTTGAGTGGCGCGGCCCAGTTCACGGATTTCAGAAACACGCGTGCGAACCAACACACCGGTGTCGGTGATCAACATGATCTCGTCTTCGGCGCGCACCAAAGTGGCGGCCACCACTTTGCCATTGCGCTCAGATTGCTGGATGGCAATCATGCCTTTGGTGCCACGGCCATGGCGCGTGTATTCCGTGATGGAGGTGCGCTTGCCGTAGCCGTTGGTTGTGGCTGTCAAAACACTTTGTTGCTCGTCTTCGGCTACTAACATGGCGATCACGCTTTGCGTTTCGTCCAGCATCATGCCGCGCACGCCGCGTGCATTGCGGCCCATGGGGCGCACATCATTTTCGTCAAATCGAACGGCTTTGCCGCCATCGCTGAAAAGCATCACGTCGTGTTTGCCATCGGTGAGAGCAGCACCAATCAAGAAGTCGCCTTCATCCAAGTCGACCGCAATGATGCCGGCTTTGCGGGGGTTGCTGAATTCATCCAGCGATGTTTTCTTCACGGTGCCCATGGAGGTGCCCATGAACACGTAATGGTCGGCAGGGAAGCTGCGCATGTCGCCTGTCAAAGGCAAGACCACATTGATCTTTTCGCCTTCTTGCAAGGGGAACATGTTGACAATGGGTCTGCCGCGTGAGCCGCGTGAGCCAGCAGGCACTTCCCACACTTTGAGCCAGTACAAACGGCCGCGGTTGGAGAAGCACAAAATATAGTCGTGCGTGTTGGCAATGAAAAGCTGGTCGATCCAATCGTCTTCTTTGGTGGCGGTGGCTTGTTTGCCGCGACCGCCGCGTTTTTGGGCGCGGTATTCAGACAAAGGTTGGCTCTTGATGTAGCCGCTGTGCGACAGCGTGACCACCATGTCAGTGGGCGTGATCAAGTCTTCGGTGGCCAAATCTTGCGCATTGTTTTCAATGAAGCTGCGGCGTGCACCCAATTTGGTTTGGCCAAATTCTTGGCGCAATTCGCCCAGTTCGGTGCCAATGATGGTGGACACGCGCTCTGGCTTGGCCAAGATGTCAAGCAAGTCTTCAATTTCAGACATGACTTCTTTGTACTCGACCACAATCTTGTCTTGCTCGAGTCCGGTCAAGCGTTGCAAACGCATTTGCAAAATCTCTTGCGCTTGGGTGTCGCTTAAGCGGTACAAGCCGTCGTTGCCCATGCCAAATTCTTTTTCCAGGCCATCGGGGCGATAGTCGTCACCATTCACAGCGCCACCATCGGCGCGTGTGCGTGTCAGCATTTCGCGAACCAATTTGGAGTCCCAGCTGCGGGTCATTAATTCGGCCTTGGCTACTGGCGGGGTAGGCGCATTGCGGATGATGGCAATGAACTCGTCGATGTTGGCCATGGCCACGGCCAAGCCTTCCAACACGTGGCCACGTTCGCGCGCTTTGCGCAAGGTGAAAACGGTGCGGCGAGTGACCACTTCTCGGCGGTGTTGCAAGAACACGCTGATCAGGTCTTTCAGGTTGCACAACTTGGGTTGGCCGTCAATGAGGGCCACCATGTTGATGCCGAAGGTGTCTTGCAACTGGGTCTGTTTGTACAGGTTGTTGAGCACCACTTCAGGCACTTCACCGCGCTTGAGTTCAATGACCAAGCGCATGCCAGATTTGTCAGATTCGTCTTGAATGTGACTGATGCCTTCGATTTTTTTCTCGTGCACCAACTCGGCCATGCGCTCTTGCAAGGTCTTTTTGTTCACTTGGTAGGGCAACTCGTCCACCACGATGCATTGGCGCTGGCCTTTGTCAATGTCTTCAAAGTGGCACTTGGCGCGCATGATCACACGGCCGCGGCCTGTGCGGTAGCCATCTTTCACGCCATTGATGCCATAAATAATGCCGGCAGTCGGAAAGTCGGGTGCAGGAATGATTTCCATCAACTCGTCGATGGTGGCACCTGGGTTGCGCAACATATGCAAGCAAGCGTCAACCACCTCGTTCAAGTTATGAGGTGGAATGTTGGTCGCCATGCCGACCGCAATACCGCCAGAACCGTTCACTAAAAGGTTGGGAATGCGGCTTGGAAGCACCAAAGGCTCTTTTTCAGAGCCATCGTAGTTGGGGCCAAAGTCGACTGTTTCTTTGTCGATGTCGGCCAACATTTCGTGGGCAATTTTGGCCAAACGAATTTCGGTGTATCGCATGGCCGCTGCGTTGTCGCCGTCGACCGATCCAAAGTTGCCCTGACCGTCCACCAGCATGTGACGCATCGAAAAATCTTGCGCCATGCGAACGATGGTGTCATAGACAGATTGGTCGCCGTGGGGGTGGTACTTGCCAATCACGTCACCCACAATACGCGCAGATTTTTTATAGGCGCGGTTCCAGTCGTTGTTCAACTCGTGCATGGCGAACAAAACGCGACGATGGACCGGTTTGAGGCCGTCTCGGGCATCGGGCAGGGCGCGTCCCACAATCACGCTCATGGCGTAGTCGAGGTAGCTGCGGCGCATTTCCTCTTCTAGACTAATAGGAAGGGTTTCTTTGGCAAACTGGGTCATGAGGGGTCAGGCGCACTGGGTGAAAGACTGTCATTTTAGGTCCAAAGAGTGTCGTTGATTTGCAACACATGATCGGCTTTGAATTGACCCTGATCACGCTGATTTCACCAAATTGGGGAATTCACCATTGTCTATGGCACAATGATTTCAACGTTTTGGGTGATGGTCATTCAAATCGTATCTTTTTTCGCAGGATGTCTGCGGTATTTATCCCCATGAGGAGAACCATGAAAAAATTCAACAAATTGGCAATGGTGTTGGCTTCAGCTGCCTTGGCAACTGCAGCAAGCGCGCAATCCGTAGACAACTGGCGCAATGGCACAGGCGAACACGCCTGGAAAAATGGCTCCAACGAACTGTGCTGGCGCGATGCCACTTGGACACCCGCAACAGCTGCTGCTGGCTGCGATGGCGCCATTGTTGCTCCTAGAGCTGCCGCTCCTGCACCAGCACCTGCACCAGCACCAGCACCAGCACCAGCTGCTGCACCAGCACCCAGAGCAGCTGCACCTGCTGCACCTGCTGCGCCTGCACCTGCACCCGCTGCTGCTACTAAGGTTACTTACGCTGCCGACACGTTCTTTGACTTTAACAAATCAGTGTTGAAAGCTGACGGCAAAGCCAAATTGGACGACTTGGCTGGCAAGGTGAAAGCCATCAACTTGGAAGTGATCATTGCTGTGGGTCACACTGACTCTGCTGGTTCTGATGCTTACAACCAAAAGTTGTCTGTGAAGCGTGCCGACGCTGTCAAAGCCTACTTGATCACCAAGGGCATTGAGAAAAACCGCGTTTACACTGAAGGCAAGGGCGAAAAACAACCCGTTGCTGACAACAAAACAGATGCTGGCCGTTCTAAGAACCGCCGCGTGGAAATCGAAGTTGTGGGTACACGCCCCAACTGATCAACAGCAAGCTTGAATTAAATCAAGCTTTGGTTGATTCTAAAAAGCCTCCTTCGGGAGGCTTTTTTACTTTCAGACACAATGCCATCTATGACCTCACAAACTACCCCTTCCCAATTTTCTTCCGCCAATGTGGATCCTGCCGAATTGGCCAAATTTTCTGACTTGGCGCACCGTTGGTGGGACACCGAAAGTGAATTCAGGCCCCTGCACCAAATCAATCCTTTGCGATTGAATTGGATTCAAACGCTGGTGCAACTGTCAGGGAAGAAAGTGGTTGACATCGGTTGCGGTGGCGGCATCTTGTCCGATGCCATGGCCAGACAAGGCGCACAAGTCTTAGGCATTGACCTGGCTGTGAAGTCACTGAAGGTGGCGCAGTTGCATGCCATTGAAGCGGGTACGCAAGGTGTGCAGTACCAAGAAATCAGCGCAGAAAACTTGGCAGCACAACAAGCGGGGCAATTTGATGTGGTCACTTGCATGGAAATGTTGGAGCATGTGCCCGACCCCGCCGCTGTGGTCAAGGCTTGCTCGCAATTGGTGAAGCCAGGTGGTTGGGTGTTCTTTTCAACCCTGAATCGCAGTCCAAAATCATTCTTGTTTGCGATTGTTGGCGCTGAGTACGTGCTTAATTTGTTGCCCAAAGGCACTCACGAATATGCGCGTTTGATCAAGCCCAGTGAATTGGCTGATTGGGTGCGTGCTGGAGGTCTTGAGTTAAACCAGATGAAGGGCATGACTTACAACCCTTTCACCCGCGTTTATGCAATGAACGCCGACACCGACGTCAATTATTTGATGGCCACCCAAAAGCCATTGGCCAACTGAAACCGCAAGGTCACCCCTTATGAAGTTTGAAAACATTCAGGCCGTCTTGTTTGACCTTGACGGCACGCTCATTGACAGTGCGCCAGACTTAGGGGCGGCCGTCGATAAGATGCGGGTGGACCGCGGCATGCCTTCCTTACCGCTGCTGCATTACAGGCCCATGGCCGGCGCAGGTGCCCGCGGCATGATTGCCTTGGCGTTTGGTTTCACACCCGAGCATCCCGACTATGACGCCATGAAAGAAGAGTTCTTTCGCAATTACGAATCTTGCATGACCGAAAGAACCTTTGCATTTGAAGGCGTAGCGCAAATGATTGCTGCACTGGTCGCCGCCAAATTACCATGGGGTGTTGTCACCAACAAGTCCAAACGATTTGCAGAACCGCTTACGCAGGCCATGCCGCTGTTTAAATCTTCGGCCGTCCTCATTTGTGGCGACACCACACCACACGCCAAGCCTCATCCAGAACCCTTGCTGGAAGCGGCAAGGCGGTTGGGCTTAGACCCCAGTGCATGCATTTATGTGGGCGATGATGAGCGCGACATCTTGGCGGGTCATGCTGCCCATATGAAAACGGTGGCGGCTACCTATGGCTATTTAGGGGCTCAGGGTGATGTTGAAAAGTGGCAAGCACATGCCCAAATTCAATCGCCTTCTGAGCTCGCATCTTTGATTTCAAGCTGAACAAATTCAATTGAATTTCACAACCCAACGTGGGCTTGGAAATTTTTTCACGCCGTTTTGCACTTTCTGGCACGACAAGACGGTGGCTTAGCCCTCTCTTGGGGTTTTGGAGGCTGTTAAACCCGAAGACCCCCGTTATGCTATCGGCAACTTAAATGATGATTTAGCAACAGGAGTTTTCATGAGCAACGTGACTTGGTCTGGTGGTGTAGAGCATTGGACAAAAAAAGGTGATATCAATCTTTTTCTTTGGCAGAAAAAAGCTTCCCCCAAAGTGCCTTATGCAGGCACCATTTTCTTTGTGCACGGTTCGTCCATGGCCTCGCAACCCACCTTTGATTTGTCTGTGCCCGGCCGTCCCTATTCTTCTGTCATGGATTGGTTCAATGAGCGCGGCTTTGACACTTGGACCATGGACAACGAGGGCTATGGCCGCTCTGACAAACACCGTCCCATCAATTCAGACATCGCCAATGGCGCTGATGACTTGGCGGCTGGCAGTGAGTACATCTTGAAGCACTCCGTGTCGCAAAAGCTGCACATGTATGGCATTTCTTCGGGTGCTTTGAAGGCAGCATTGTTTGCACAAAACCACCCAGAAAGAATTGGCAAGTTGGCTTTAGATGCATTTGTCTGGACGGGTGAGGGCAGCCACACCTTAGAGCAGCGCCGTAAAAAATTGCCAGAGTTTCTGTCCAAAAATCG
>CALCBL010000373.1 GCA_937897495.1 uncultured Burkholderiales bacterium | reverse complement strand
TTCTGCAATGAAAGCAGCGGCCTCCCCTTCAGAGAAAATACCACCTTGAAGTTTCAAGCTGCGCTTGGAATCATCAGACAAACTGTCATGGTATTCGGGTCTGGTTGCGCACAGATACCGCTTGGCATCGACGTGCCTTTGGATGGCATCGATCACTGGATCTGGAAACAAGCCTCGCAAGAAGGGGACCACGCGGTATTGATGGACATCGTCGACACCGTGGATGCTGGGCGTCTCACCTAAATCATGCAACATATGACCTAAGTCATGAAGGAAGGCCGCCGTGACCAATTCATCGCTCGCACCTGCTTGCTCACCTAAAAAACCAGATTGCAAAGCATGCTGCAGTTGGGTCACCGGCTCGCCTGTATATTGCTCATGACCTTTTTGGCCGAAGAGTTTTTCAATGTCAGTGAGGTTGAGGGCCATGGTGTTTCAGTAGAAATTTAGTTTGACAAGCGTGAAATCAATTCAAGCCCATGGCAAGGAATAGGTTTTGATGTTGGTGAAACTTTTCATGGCTTCTTGCACACCTTCTTTGTAGCCCAAGCCAGAATCTTTGATGCCACCAAATGGCGTGAGCTCCAATCGGTAGCCCGGCACCTCACGAACATTCACGGTGCCCATTTGAAGTTCGTTCACAAAACGCACGATGTAATCCATGCGGTTGGTACACACCCCGCTAGACAGGCCATAGGCCGTGCCATTGGCAATTTGAATGGCTTCGTCTATGTTGTTGAATTGAATGATGGGTGAGACAGGGCCAAAGGTTTCCTCTTTGACTAGCATCATGTCAGGCGTCACTTGATCCAAAACAGTAGGTGAATACAAGGCACCTCGCCGTTGATTTCCCACCAACAGTCGGGCACCCTTGGCTACAGCCTCATTGACACGCGACTCAAAAAATTGCGCTGCAGCCTCATCAATGACCGTGCCCATGAGATTGTCCGGATTGGCAGGGTCGCCATACGACCACGCCTTGGTTTTTTGCACCACCAAGTCAGTAAATTGTTCAGCCACTGATTGATGAACCAGCATGCGCTTCACAGCGGTACAACGTTGGCCTGAATTTTTGTACGAGCCCTGCACTGCCAAATTAGATGCTTCCTCCAAATCGGCATCTTCCATCACGATAAGAGGATCATTGCCACCAAGCTCCAAGACAATGCGGCGGTAGCCGGCCTTGTCGGCGATGTACTTGCCAATGGCAACACCACCGGTAAACGTAATCAAGTCAACCGCTGGGTGCGTCAGCATTTCATCGGCAATTTCGCGTGGATCCCCTGTGATGACACTCAGCATTTCGGGCGGTAAGCCTGCCTCATAAAGCAAATCAGCAAAGTAAATGGCCGAGTAAGGCACCTTCTCAGAAGGCTTGAGCACCATGCGGTTGTTGGTGGCAATGCTGGGAATGACTTTGTGCGCCACCTGGTTCATGGGGTGATTGAAAGGTGTGATGGCAGTGATCACGCCTAGCAAAGGCGCACGCTGTGTGTAAACGCGGCGCTGTTTGCCATGGTGGGTTAAATCGCAGCTGAAAATTTGCCCGTCATCTTTCAAAACCTCTTGGGCGCCAAACAGCAACACATCACTGACGCGGCCTGCTTCATAGACCGCATCTTTGATGCACAAGCCAGCTTCTGCCGTAATCAGATTGGCAATGTCGTCCAAATGATCCCTGACCAAGGCTGCTGCTTTGTTCAAAATTGCAGCGCGTTCATACCTTGATAATTTGGGCTTGTAGGCATGGGCAATGGCATAGGCTTCGCGCACCTCTTCCAGCGTGGCCTTGGGGACAGTGCCAATGCATTGTTCTGTGAAGGGGTTCAACACTTCGATGAAGCGACTTCTGCCTGCACCGACTTTTTTGCCACCGATGCGCATGGCATCGAGTTGATGGTCTTTGATAAATTGTGCAACTTGGCTCATATTGGTTTCCTATTTAGAACCCGTGGCTCACTGACCCCAATTCAAGGCCAAATCAAAGGCATCAAAATTTCGCCACTGACGCTCCAAGTCCAAGTGAGGGACGGCACGGTTCATGACCAATGGCACTCGCTGCTCACTGATGCCGCCATGCGAACGCAAGGGCACCTCGAGGCCCGACAAGTCATGCTTAGATTTGGAAGTACCCAGCACTGTGTCGCGCTCAGACACAACCACCAAGTCACCCAATCTATCGGCTGGCAGTTCAAATTGAGCTGCTGCTTGTTCACGCGTTAGCACCACTTCAATGCCGTGCTGTGCTTGGAGTTTTTCGCACGCCTTGACAGGGTCTGTACCTGCTGGCAAATAGATGGTGGCAAAAGAGCCCAAGGCGCCATGATGCACCACATAAGGATCTGTAATGGGCAGAATGACGCGCACCGAACCTGCGCCTAGCCAAGCGTCAAACCAGTCTTGCAAATAAATGACTTTGGGCTGGCCATCCATGCCCACTTTGGCGTTCATGCCGTGGTCGGCCGTTAGAACCACCACACACCCCATGGCATCGAGTTGCGCCATGTAGCCATCCATCATGGCGTAAAACTCGTTGGCACCCGCGGTGCCTGGTGCAAATTTGTGTTGGATGTAATCTGTGGTCGAGAGGTACATCACATCGGGTCTTTGATTTTTCATTAGCCACACGCCGGCTGCAAAAACAAATTCAGACAAGTCTGCGCTGTACACACTGGGCAAAGGTTTGCCAACTTTGTTCAGCACATCATCAATGCCGTGCTCTGCCACTGAGGCCTTGTCTGCTTTTTCTGCAGAAAAACAAATGCCCTTCATGTTGTGACCCAACAATTGCCTCAGCTTGTCTTTGGCTGTAATGACAGCCATCTTGCAACCCGCATCGGCCAATGCAGCCAGCAAAGACGGCGCACGCAGCCACTTCGGATCGTTCATCATGACTTCAACATTGTTGGCGCTGTCGTACAAATAATTGCCACAAATGCCATGCACACTGGGCGGCGCGCCTGTCACGATGGATAAATTATTGGGGTTGGTAAAACTGGGCACCACACAATTGGCTTGCAAGCCTGTGCCCTCTGCCAATACTTTTTTCATCCATGGCATGTAGCCCCCAGCCACAGCTTGACCTAAATAATCAGGCTCACAACCATCCACACACACCACGACCACGGGTTGTTTGGGCAATTGATAAGTACGATTGTTAACTTGCATCTTTTTTTCCTGTTCAGAATTTAACGGGTTGTTCGAGAAGCGTATTTCTCGTAATTTTGAATGGTTCTTTCACGGCTTTGCAGCACGTGTCTTTGCAAAGCTTCAGAGGCCTTGGCAGCGTTGCGTGATTCGATGGCTTCCAGAATATCTCGATGTTCATCGACAGAAGTGACTAGCAGCGCATGGTCTGAAAAATTGCGACGTCTGAAGAGACTCAATTCCTGCGTCAACTTTCGATACATGCTAATCAGCTTTTTGTTGCCGGTACAAAAAACCATGGCCTCATGGAATTCAATGTTCAATCGGTAGTAAGTGGTTTCGTCAACCACTTTGACAGCCTGCTCCATTTGAACCACCAATTTTTTCAAATGTTGAAGTTGCTGCTCTGAGGCTTTGTTCGCCAATGTGGCGCCCACATGGGCTTCAATCATGGCCCGCAAGTCAAATATCTCTAAGGCCTCATCAAGTGGAACCTGCCGCACATACACACCGCGATTTTTTTCAAGCTGGACCAAGCCCGCTTCTTCTAAAACTCGAAACGCCTCACGCACCGGACCTCGAGAAACACCCAATCGTTCAGCCAATGCTGCTTCAGTCAGTTTGTCACCCGGCCCTAACTCCCCCACATTGATGAGTCGCTCTATCTCCTGTTGCACGGCACCCGTTAGGGAATGGGTTTGCAACATTGAAATGGTGGCATTCGCTTCGGAGATAGGCGAGAAGTGAGCGCTTGACTTCATGTTTTCAATCGGCATGCGTCGAATTTGATCACAACTTTGTAAATTGTCAACAATTTACAAAAACTGATTGACATCCGCTAATTCTTCGATTCCAATGAAATTCATGGGTTTGTCACAACCTTGTCACAAGCAAGGTGGAGAGTAAGTCATTTAACTTGATAAGGATGATGTATGCGCGCACTTTACAAATCAGCACTGCTGGTGGGCGGTCTGCTTTTAGGCTCAATGGTTTGGGCACAAAAAACGCAACTTTTGGTCTATACCGCATTGGAAGTGGACCAACTGAAGGCTTATCAAGAAGGCTTCAACAAAGTTCACCCTGAAATTGACATCAAATGGGTTCGCGATTCAACGGGTGTGATCACTGCCAAATTGTTGGCTGAAAAATCTAACCCACAAGCTGACGCCGTGATGGGCGTGGCAGCCACGAGCTTGGCCTTGATGAAGAAAAACGGCATGCTTGAGCCCTTTGCACCGCTGAATTTGGACGCCATCATGCCCCAATACCGCGACAAGGCCAATCCACCCGCTTGGTGGGGCATGGACGTGTGGGGCGCAACCATTTGCTTTAACACCGTTGAAGCCAAGAAACGCAATATTTCAAAGCCTGAGACTTGGAAAGACCTCACCAAGCCCGAGTACAAAGGCCAAATCGTCATGCCCAATCCCGCATCAAGTGGCACGGGCTATTTTGATGTCATCGCTTGGTTGACTTTGTTTGGTGACCAAAATGGCAAAGGCGGCGGCTGGAAGTACATGGACGGACTGCATGAAAACATTGCTCAGTACACCCACTCTGGATCGAAACCTTGCAACATGGCCGCAAGCGGAGAATATGTTGTGGGAATTTCATTTGAGTACCGCGCCAATGCCAACAAAGCCAAAGGCGCACCCATTGACTTGGTGTTCCCCAAAGAAGGTTTAGGTTGGGACCTTGAGTCGTTCGCCATTCACAAAGGCACCAAGCAATTGGACGCTGCCAAGAAACTGGCCAACTGGGCTTCAAGCAAAGATGCCATGAAACTTTATGGCAAAAACTTTGCCATCACAGCTCACCCCGGCGTAGCCGATCCATTGCCTAACGTGCCCAAAGACTATGAGTCACGTTTGGTCAAATTGGACTTTGAATACGCTGCGGCCCAACGCGAGCGTATCTTGGCCGAATGGAACACTCGCTACAACGGCAAATCTGAAAAGCGCTAAATTCATCTAAACGGCCGCCTGGCATTGCCAAGGCGGCCTTTTTTATTGGTCACTCATGTCTGCAAGCCCCTTCATTTCTCTTTCAAATCTCCACAAAACTTTTGGTCAGTTTGTTGCGCTTCAAGACATTAATTTAGACATATTTCCTGGGGAGTTGGTGTGTTTCTTAGGCCCCTCAGGCTGCGGCAAAACAACTTTGCTGCGCATCATTGCAGGACTTGAAGTCCAAACACGCGGCGTCATTCACCAAGCAGGGCGCGACATCACGACAGCCCATCCTGCTGAACGCGACTATGGCATTGTGTTCCAGAGCTACGCCCTGTTTCCCAACCTCAGCGTTGCAGACAACGTGGCTTATGGCTTGGTCAATCGCAAAGTGTCGAGAGATTTGGTTCAACAAAGGGTGCAAGAACTTTTGAAGCTGGTGGGATTGCCTGGCAGTGACCACAAATACCCCAGCCAACTTTCTGGCGGACAACAGCAACGCATTGCTTTGGCACGGGCCTTGGCCACATCGCCAGGTCTTCTGCTGCTAGACGAGCCCTTGTCTGCGTTAGATGCCCTAGAGCGTGTTCGATTGCGTGGAGAAATCAGGTCATTGCAACAAAGCTTAGGTGTCACCACCATCATGGTCACGCACGACCAAGAAGAAGCTTTGAGCATGGCCGATCGGATTGTGGTCATGAACCATGGCTGCATCGAACAAGTGGGCACGCCGACTGAAATCTACAGAGAACCTGCCAGCGCATTTGTGGCAGATTTTGTTGGCCAAGTGAACGTTTTAAATGGCACTGTTTCGAACAACGCATTGCATCTGGGCGAGATGCAAATTCCTTTAACGGACATCCCCACCCAGTCACGCAGTGCGGGTGATGTCAAAGTGTATTTGCGGCCTGAAGATGTGTTGGCCCAACCCATTTTGGCAGGCGAAGCTTGTGTCTTTGAAGCCACCATTCACGAGATTGAGTTCATGGGGGCTTTCTGCCATGTCCATGTCTTGGCACCCACTCTCTCCACAGAGCCACTCACTGTTTATTTATCACTCAATTACTTGGCTGAGCAACAACTTCAAGCTGGCTCTACCCTGCCCCTCAAACTGATGCCAGAGCGGCTTAAATTGTTTTGAACCAGGCTTGACCCTCGCATGACGCACGTTTTATCCCAAGTGACACAGCGCAAGCATTGGAGCGATTGGATTGGATTCGCAGGTTTAGCCTTGGTGCTCTTCATGCTGCTGGCGTTTTTAGCAGCACCTCTGCTGGCCATTCTTGTGCAAGCGGCTCAAGATGATCAGGGCCAATTCGCAGGCCTGCGTAACTTTTCTAGTTACCTCCAAACACCCTCTTTGTTGCAGAGTCTTTGGAACAGCATTTGGGTTTCTGGCTTGGTCACGTTCATTGTGGTGCCATTGGCCTTTGTATTTGCATATGCCTTGACCAGAAGCTGCATGCCTGGCAAAACCATTTTCCGAGCCATCAGCCTCATTCCACTTTTAGCACCCTCCCTGCTTTCGGCCATTTCACTCATTTATTGGTTTGGCAATCAAGGGGTCTTGAAAGATGCCATGCAAGCTGTTGGGATTGATCAAATTTATGGTGCGCCTGGTGTGGTGCTGGCGGAATGTTTTGCTGTCTTTCCGCATGTGCTCATGATTTTGGTCACCGCCCTCACGCTGGCCGATGCACGCCTTTACGAGGCGGCCGATGCTCTGGGCACCAGCTCACAGCGAAAGTTTTTCACCATCACTTTGCCGGGCGCCAA
>CALCBL010000372.1 GCA_937897495.1 uncultured Burkholderiales bacterium | reverse complement strand
GAAGCCATTGTGAGTTGCGAGCCTCAAGAGCGGGAGATGATGCCTGGCAATGAGTTTGAAAAACAACTCAGAAGAATTTTTCCATCCTTAGGCCCCCTTGAAGGCACCCGTCCTGGCCAACCCGCCAGCATGGCCCATGCACTTGAAAAAATCACACTGAGTCTGCAAAACCAAGCGGGTTGCCCCATCACATTCAGCCTCACAACGGCCACTGAAGAAGAAGGCATTTATCAGGTCGTTGTTCAGTACACCGAAGAGGCGGTTGGCAGATTGGCCCTCGAATGGGCTGAAAAACTTTGCCTGGCAGTGAAAGCCCAAACGGCCTTCGATTTAAATCAAGCCCTCACTGAGTTGCGCGATTTGGATGAAGATGTTCGCCTCGGACCCTCCACGGGATCCATTGTCGATGCCGCGGTTCTCAAAGGCATACCCTACCGTCGCCTTACCGAAGGCAGCATGGTGCAGTTTGGCTGGGGTAGCAAACAACGTCGCATTCAAGCTGCCGAAACAGACACCACCAGTGCCATTGCCGAATCCATTGCGCAAGATAAAGACCTCACCAAGTCCTTGTTGTTGGCGGCCGGCGTGCCAGTTCCCATCGGGCGCCCCGCCAAGAATTTAGAAGATGCTTGGCAAATTGCACTCAGCATTGGACTTCCCATTGTGGTCAAGCCCCAAGATGGCAACCAAGGCAAAGGCGTTACGGTCAACATTGTTGAGCGCGAACTGTTTAACCAAGCCTACGAAACGGCCGCTCGCTATGGCGAAGTTTTGGTAGAAAAATTCTTGCCTGGCAGTGACTACCGACTGCTGGTCGTTGGCAATAAGTTGGTTGCGGCTGCCAGACGTGAGCCTCCCCTGGTTGTCGGTGATGGCATTCATACCGTCAAAGAACTGGTCGACAAAGTCAATGCAGACCCTCGCCGCGGTGATGGCCACTCCACTTCTCTGACCAAAATCAAGTTTGATGTCATTGCCATCGCTCGCTTGAAGCTCCAAGATATGGAACCTAATTCAGTTCCTGAAAAAGGTCGGCGCGTCATTTTGCGCAACAACGCCAACTTGTCCACCGGCGGCACAGCCACCGATGTCACAGACGATGTTCACGCAGAAGTGGCTGCGCGCGTCGTGGTCGCAGCGCAAATGGTGGGCGTTGACGTTTGTGGTGTGGATGTCGTTTGCGAATCGGTTCTCAAGCCCCTCGAAGAACAAAATGGTGGCATTGTGGAAGTCAATGCGGCGCCTGGCTTGCGCATGCACATCAGTCCTTCATTTGGCAAAGGCCGAAACGTTGGCAAGGCCATCATTGACTACATGTACCCCAACGGCGACAACGGCCGTATTCCTGTCATTGCTGTCACTGGCACCAATGGCAAAACAACCACCGTGCGACTGACAGCCCATCTCCTTAAAGCCAACCAACTGCGCGTGGGTATGACCAACACCGACGGTGTGTATGTCAACGGCCGTCAAATTGACGATGGCGATTGCAGTGGCCCGCGCAGTGCGCGCAATGTACTGATGCACCCCGATGTCGATGCTGCGGTGTTTGAAACAGCTAGGGGCGGCCTACTTCGCGAAGGATTGGCCTTTGATCGTTGCCAAGTAGCCATCGTCACCAACATCGGCTCTGGTGATCACTTAGGCCTGAACTACATCACCACGGTAGAAGATTTGTCGGTCTTAAAACGTGTTGTTGTGCTGAATGTCGCAACTGACGGCATGGCCGTTTTGAACGCAACCGATCCACAGGTAGCCATGATGGCCAGAATGTGTCCCGGTGATGTCACGTTCTTTGCGCTTGACGCACACCACCCTGTCTTAGCCACTCACCGCGCTCAAGGCAAGCGAGTGGTTTACACAGAAAATGGCAGCATTGTGGCGCAACAAGGCAAGAAGTACTTTCGCATCCCACTGAGTGATGTGCCACTGACTCGCCAAGGACAAATTGGTTTCCAAACTGAAAATGTCATGGCCGCAGTAGGTGCAGCCTGGGCCCTCAATGTACCTTGGGAAACCATTGCCCAAGGTTTGTCCACATTCATCAGTGACATTCAAGGCGTGCCGGGTCGATTCAATGTCTTTGATTACAAGGGTGCCACTTTAATTGCCGACTACGGTCACAACCCCGATGCCATTCAAGCCTTGGTTCACGCGGTTGACAACATGCCGGCGCAAAAGCGAGTGGTGGTCATCAGTGGAGCAGGTGATCGCCGTGATCAAGACATTCGCGACCAGACTCAAATTTTGGGCACCGCCTTTGACGAAGTTATTTTGTACCAAGATGCATGCCAACGCGGCCGCACCGATGGCGAAGTGATTCAATTGCTTCGCGATGGCCTCAATGGCGCAGTCCGAACCCAATATGTCCAAGACATTCAAGGTGAGTTCAATGCCATTGATACGGCACTGGCACGACTTTCGTCAGGCGACTTATGCCTGATCTTGATTGACCAGGTAGAGGCTGCACTGGCCTACATCCAAGGCAAGGTAAACGATAGTCAAGTGACTTTAGCCAAGTAACATGACGCAAGTGCTGGTTGCCATCAAAGTGGCAGCCCACTGCAAGCATCGCGTCCAAGTCGGCTTTGGCGTTTCAATGGCCTGGTGAATCAATCGCCCCATCCAAACCGACAGTCCGAATGAAACTCCTAAGCCCACTGCGTTGACGCTTATGTTTTCAGGCCAAAAATTAAAGACCACCGCACTCACTAACAAACTGACGCTGAAGTGAATGAGGAAAATGGCGTAAGAAGCGTTTGACAGCTCGCGAATCCACTTCAATTTAAAGTACTGAATGGCATTGCAATCATTTGCCTCATACCAGCACAACAACAAAGCCGTTGCAATGGCCAGCATCAGTCTGTCTCTAGGGTGATATGCCATAGCTACAAGGCCAAGCATGAAAATTAGCAGCCCTAAATTTCGCACACTGAATTTGAAACCAGCGGAGCGCCACGATCCAACGCACAAACCCAGCCCATAAGCACCAAAGAAATAAGCGCCCCACATTTCACCCAAAGGATTCAGATTCCAAATAAAAATTGAACACAAGGTGAGAATCAACCAAAAGCCAAATGCCTTGCGCACGACAGAACCCTTGCCCGAAAGACCTTGCCATACCTGTGCAAGCGACGCACAAGCCATCGCCATTGCAAACAGTTGAAAATCTATGGCGACATACCAAACGCCCGCTGAAAAAGCTTCTAAATCAAGAATGTCTTGAAGTAAGAAAGTGTGCGCAACAACTTGAATCAAGCTTGGCGCACTTGAAAGCGATGAGTGATCAAAGTAAGGGCGAACAAGCGCTGTGATTGCAACGGCCACACTCAAGGCTGCTAGCAATGGGATGGTCAATCTTTGATAGCGCAACAACAATCTTGGAAAAAAATCAAACGCAGATTTTGGGACGGCATTGGCCCAAGACTTGGCATTCAAGTACCCGCCTACAACCAAGAAAATTTGCACCGCCATCAGCGCGTAATCAAGAAGAAACACTTCAAGTAGGGGCACCCACACTGCCACGACATTGGCCATGGGACTGTAAAGCGCCAGGTGGTGCCAAACAATGAGGACGCAGGCGAAAGCCTTAAAGAGGTCAATAACCTCTAAGCGTTCAGACTTCAAGCTGAACGCTCTTGAAATTAAATGGCCAAGCGAGCACGGGCGGAAGCGTACTGCTGCTTCAATTTAGCAACAAAATCAGCGGTACTGACCACCGCATCCACTGCGCCAATTCCCTGACCGCAACCCCAAATGTCTTTCCAAGCTTTTTTGGCATCGCCGCCGAAGTTCATGGTGGAGGGGTCAGACACTGGTAAGTTGCTAGGGTCTAGTCCAGCAGCTTTGATGGAAGGCGCCAAGTAGTTGCCATGCACACCTGTGAACAGATTGCTGTAGACAATGTCGTCTGAGTTGCAATCAACGATGGCCTGCTTGTAGGCGTCGGCAGCACGCGCCTCATGGGTGGCAATGAATGCCGAGCCAATGTAGGCAAAGTCTGCACCCATAGCTTGCGCCGCCAAAACAGCATCGCCGCTGGCAATTGAGCCTGACAATGCCACGGGACCATCAAACCATTGGCGAATTTCTTGGATCAATGCAAAGGGGCTCTTTTCGCCTGCATGTCCCCCCGCGCCAGCAGCCACTGCAATCAATCCATCGGCGCCTTTTTCAATGGCCTTGTGGGCAAATTTGTTGTTGATGATGTCGTGCAGTACTACGCCACCATAACTGTGAGCAGCTTGATTAATGTCTTCGCGTGCACCCAATGACGTGATGATGATCGGCACCTTGTATTTCACGCACATGGCCATGTCGTGCTCAAGCCGATCATTGCTTTTGTGAACAATTTGATTGATGGCATAGGGCGCGGCTGGCTTGTCTGGATTGGCTTTGTTGTAAGCGGCCAATGTTTCAGTAATTTCAATCAGCCATTCTTCTAGTTGTTCTGCGGGACGCGCATTGAGTGCAGGCATGGACCCCACAACTCCCGCCTTGCATTGCTCAATGACCAGTTTGGGATTGCTGATAATGAACAAAGGTGAGGCAATGACCGGAAAAGGTAAATTGGCCAAAGCCGCGGGAAGTTTTGACATGAGTTCTCCTGTAATTTTGAAATGTATTTGTTTGCGCTGTCTTTAGCGGTAAACGCTGGCCATTTTAGAAAGCTTCTAAAGAAAGCTCTGTCACGCACTTTGCACCGTCCACGATGCTGTCACGCACGCCAGGCGCACGGCTTAACAAATGATCGGCATAAAAACGCGCCGTGATGACTTTGGCATCCATAAAAGCTTTGTCATTGCCCATTGAGCTTTGCGTCAAAGCCACCAACATGGCGCGGCCCATCTGCCAACCCGCCATCAAATTGCCTGTCAACATCAGGTACGGCACACTGCCCGCATACACGTCATTGGGATTGGCTTTGGCTTGACCTGCCACAAAATGAACGACATCTAGAAAAGCCAAGCGAGCCGCTTTCAGTCTGCGGCCAACTGCTTTGGCATCTGCATGGGCATGGGCTAACAATTCGTTTTCTGTGAGCTCAACTTGGCCCGCCAATGCTTTGGCTGTTTGGCCGCCATCACGGCTGGTTTTGCGACCCACTAGGTCATTGGCTTGAATGGCTGTGGTGCCTTCGTAAATGGTCAGAATTTTGGCATCGCGGTAGTACTGCGCAGCACCTGTCTCTTCAATGAAACCCATGCCACCGTGAACTTGCACGCCCAAGGAAGTGACTTCCAAACTCATCTCTGTGCTGTAGCCCTTGACCAAAGGCACCATGAATTCGTAGAACAAGGCATTTTGTTTGCGCACTTCTGCATCTGTGTGGTGATGGGCCGCATCGTAGGCCGCTGCAGCAACTGTGGCCAAAGCGCGGCAGCCTTCTGTGGTGGCGCGCATGGTCATGAGCATGCGTTTGACATCGGGGTGATGAATGATGGGCGCCGATGTGTTCATGCTGCCATCGACCGGGCGGCTTTGCACACGGTCTTTAGCGTACTGAACTGCTTTTTGATAGGCACGCTCTGCAATGGCAACGCCCTGAACGCCAACGGCATAACGCGCAGCGTTCATCATGATGAACATGTATTCAAGGCCACGGTTTTCCTCGCCGACCAAATAGCCGATAGCGCCGCCGTGATCACCATACTGAAGTACAGCGGTTGGGCTGGCCTTGATGCCCATCTTGTGTTCAATGCTGACGCAGTGAACATCGTTGCGAGCGCCGAGGCTGCCATCCGCATTGACCATGAACTTGGGCACGACAAACAAGCTGATACCCTTCACGCCTTCAGGCGCGCCTTGCACACGAGCCAGCACCAAGTGCACGATGTTGTCAGCCATGTCGTGCTCACCATAGGTGATGTAAATTTTTGTGCCAAAAACTTTGAAGGTGCCATCAGGCAAAGGCTCGGCGCGTGTGCGCACCAATGCCAAATCGGAGCCGGCTTGGGGCTCCGTCAAATTCATGGTGCCCGTCCACTCACCCGAAATTAACTTCTCCAGATAAATATTTTTCAATTCGTCAGAACCAGCCGTCAGCAAAGCTTCAATGGCGCCGTCTGTTAGCAAAGGACAAAGGGCAAAACTCATGTTGGCCGAGTTGAGCATTTCACCGCAAGCTGCGCCAATGGTTTTAGGCAAACCTTGGCCGCCAAATTCTGTGGGATGCTGCAAACCTTGCCAGCCACCTTCACCGTATTGCTTGAATGCTTCTTTAAAACCTGGTGTGGTCTTCACATGACCATTTGAAAAGGCAGATGGATTTTTATCGCCCTCCCAATTCAAAGGTGCAAGCACATCTTGGTTCAACTTGGCGCACTCTTGCAACACAGCTTGTGCAGTTTCTAAACCCGCATCTTCAAAACCAGGCATTTGCGCCACTTGGTCAATTTGGGCCAAGTGTTCAATGTTGAAAAGCATGTCTTTTAAAGGGGCAACGTAACTCATCTGTATCTCCAAACAAAAGAAAGGCACCTCACAGGATGCCTTTCAAACTGACATTCAAACTCAATCAATCGCTTTAAAGAGCGTTGACCAATTCAGGGACCGCCACAAACAGATCGGCTTCCAAACCATAATCGGCAACGCTGAAGATAGGTGCTTCAGCGTCCTTGTTGATGGCCACAATGACCTTGCTGTCCTTCATGCCGGCCAAGTGTTGAATGGCACCTGAAATGCCGCAGGCCACATACAACTGAGGCGCCACAATTTTGCCGGTTTGTCCCACTTGCCAATCGTTGGGCGCGTAACCTGCATCCACCGCAGCACGGCTGGCACCCATGGCAGCACCCAATTTGTCTGCCAAGGGTGTGATCACTTCGGCAAACTTTTCTGCACTGCCCAACGCACGGCCACACGACACAATGA
>CALCBL010000371.1 GCA_937897495.1 uncultured Burkholderiales bacterium | reverse complement strand
TGAGCTCATGTGAAATTAAGAATCATCTAAACATGCTGTGGAAGTAATCACAGTAGGCGCGTGATTGGCCCGCTCACTGCCGTCATTGAATACAGCGACAAGCCACACGGATTGGCTGGCAGCCAGTCTGAGGCGAGTTTTCAATGTGTATTGAACGGGTTGGCCCATGATCTTGAGGTGAAGCGCCACCGGGTTAGGGTTTTCGGGCAAGATCACTTTGAGTGCCTTGAGATGGAGTCCCGATGGCGCTGTAATTTGCGCCTCTAAGGGAACCGCATTGCCGGTGTCTGCCAGCCTTGGGAATACGAGGTCAATGCCATCAGAAGACAACTCGTTCAGGGGCCGGGAAAGCACCGAGGTGTGAGGCGCAAGCAAGCAAGTTCCCAAGGCCCACGCCAAACTGGTTCGGCGCATGGGGCTGTGCTTATTGGAAGATGTTGGGTCCATGCGTAATTTGTTTATCGCCATGATTGCAAGCTTGAAACGATTAGCGCAATTTGCTCATTCGTCAGAATAACGCGAGCCGGACGGACAAGGTTTAATTCATGCGTGCTGCCAAAAGGGGGCATCAAGGTGTCTGGATTGATTCTGCGGGCATCCACCACCCATTGTGTCAATTCTTGAGCAGAAAGTCTTTGACCCACACCTTTGAGAGAGGGCGCAAAATTGCTGACCATGCCTTGAACACCCGGCATGTCGTGACAAGCAATGCAATTGCCATATTGCTTGTTGGTCATGAGTTCATAGCCGGATGGCTTGCCTTGAGCAGTTTGCGCCAAAACATTTGAAAGGCTGAATGAAATAGCCAAAATGTAAAACCATAATTTCATGAACGGCATTGTGTCATTGAGTGATTTGGATTGCTGAGTAAAGGCAATCAGGTGAATCGAAGTAATCGGCGCAACAATTAAGGGTTTACCCTTAATTTTGAATGGCATTTTTGAGTTTTGAAAACATGCATAATATTTCCAGTCTACGCGGTCGGTTAATTGCATCACTCGTTTCCAACTGCGCATTTTTTGAACAATCAAGCCAGCATGGGACTTTCACACATGACCACCGTTCTCCAAAGTTTTATCGCCGGCCGTTGGATCGGTCAACAAGCCGCCCAAGCCCTCCACAGTGCCATCAATGGCCAAGAAGTGGCCTTTGCCCATGCCGAGTCCTTAGACTTTGCAGAGGCGCTGCAATACGGGCGCACCACAGGCCTCAATGGCATGTTGGCCATGGACTTTCAGCAACGCGCAGCCGCACTGCGCGCATTGGCCAAGTACTTGGGTGAACGCAAAGAAGAGCTCTATGCCATTTCAGCCCACACGGGTGCCACGCGCATTGACTCATGGGTGGACATCGAAGGTGGCACAGGTACTTTGTTTGCCTACGCTGGCATGGCCGCCAGCGAGCTGCCCAGTGGCAATTTGATTCACGAAGGCCCTGTTGCTTCTTTGGGCAAGAAAAACACCTTTGCTGGCACGCACATCTTGGTGCCTCGTGGCGGTGTGGCAGTTCACATCAATGCTTTCAACTTTCCCGTATGGGGCTTGTTAGAAAAATTTGCGCCCACCTTCTTGGCCGGCATGCCATGCATCGGCAAGCCCGCCACAGCCACCAGCTACCTGACAGAAGCCTTGGTGCGCATGATTGACCAATCGGGCATCTTGCCCAAAGGCGCATTGCAATTGGTCATTGGCAGCACTGGCGACTTGCTTGACCGATTGGATGTGGCCGATGTGGTCACTTTCACAGGCTCAGCCGATACTGCAGCCAAACTGCGCGTCAACGCTAATTTGGTTCGCAACAGCATTCCATTCAATGCCGAAGCCGACTCATTGAATTGCGCCATCTTGGCCGATGACGTCACACCCGATGACGAAGAATTTGATTTGTTTGTCAAAGAAGTGGTGCGTGAAATGACCGTGAAAGCAGGTCAGAAGTGCACCGCCATTCGCCGCGCCATTGTGCCCAGCAAACACCTTGATGCCGTGGCCGAAAAAATCAAAGCCCGCCTGTCCAAAGTGGTGGTGGGCGATCCATCCATCGAAGGTGTGAAGATGGGCGCGTTGGCCTCCAAGTCACAACAAACAGATGTTGCTGAACGCGTGGCGATGTTGCGCCAAAGTACTGAATTGGTTTGCGGTGGCGATGCCGCCTTCAATTGGGTGGGCGAAGGCGTGGCCCATGGTGCGTTTTTCCAACCCACTTTGCTGTTGTGCCAAAAACCGATGAGCACTGACAGTGTTCACGACATTGAAGCCTTTGGCCCTGTCAGCACGCTCATGCCCTACGACAGCATGGAAGAAGCCATGGCCTTGGCCAAGCGTGGCAAGGGCAGCCTTGTGGGTTCATTGATCACCAAGTCACCCGAATTGGCCGCGCAAGTGGTGCCTCGCTTGGCTGCCAATCACGGTCGTTTGCACGTGCTCGATCGCGAGTCTGCAGGTGAATCAACAGGTCATGGATCTCCCTTGCCCTCGCTCAAGCATGGCGGGCCAGGTCGTGCCGGTGGTGGTGAAGAGTTGGGTGGCATTCGTGCGGTGACGCACATGATGCAACGTGCTGCGGTGCAAGGTTCACCCACGATGCTGACCGCCATCACACGCGAATATGCACGGGGTGCCAAAGTCATTGAAACCGGCACGCACCCCTTCAAACATTACTTTGAAGAATTGCAAATTGGCGAGTCATTGTTGACAGCTTCCAAGGTCATTGGTGAAGCCGATGTCAAAGCCTTTGGCGAACTCACAGGCGACATGTTCTACATGCACTTTGACGACGAAGCGGCCAAGGCTTCGGCCTTTGGCAAACGCATTGCACATGGCTATTTGGTCTTGTCCGATGCGGCGAGATCGGAAGAGCACACGTCTGAACTC
>CALCBL010000370.1 GCA_937897495.1 uncultured Burkholderiales bacterium | reverse complement strand
CAATGAACTCTGCTGCGCGCACGCCAACCCAGATGGTGTATTGGGCTTGAATGTCGTTGCGGGTCCAGCCCAATGGGGCCAGGGCCGCTTCAAGCTCCACCTCAGCCCAACCCGCTTGGAGGTTGTTGACGTCGGCAGGAAGACGGTCAAGTCGGAAGAATGCTTTGGCAGGCACGGCGGTTTGTGAAGCTGTGCCTGTGGGCCACTGCGTGCTGGTTTGCACTTGGCTTTCGATGATGCGCATGCTGTTGCAGCCGCTCAACAGAAGGCTGAACAGGACCAGTAAAAACAGACCGCCCCACCGAATGTGGCGGGCGAATGGTCCCATGATTTGAAGGTTCATGGCGTTCTCCTTGCGAGTCACTTGTAAATCACAAATCAACATGGAATCGATTTAGAGCTGAACCACTTGCACACCTTGCAAGCTGGCCATCACATTGGGTGCTTCAAAGCTTTCGTCGTCAAAGGCTTTGTCGCCATCTTCATTGGCAAGGCCCGTGATTTTGAGATTTTTAAAATCGTGCAAGTTGGCGTCCATCAAATGCGAGGGCACCACATTTTGCAAAGCTGAAAACATGTTTTCAATGCGGCCTGGAAACTTCTTTTGCCACTCGCGAATCATGTTGCCAATTTGCACGCGCTGCAAATTTTGTTGACTGCCGCACAGCGTGCAAGGAATGATGGGGAATTGACGGTGCTCTGCCCAGCGTGAAAGGTCGGCTTCTGCCACGTGCGCCAAGGGCCGAATGACCATGAACTCGCCGTTGTCGCTCAAGAGCTTGGGCGGCATGCCTTTGAGTTTGCCGCCAAAGAACATGTTGAGGAAAAAGGTTTGCAGCATGTCATCGCGGTGATGGCCCAGCGCCAATTTGTTGCACTTCAATTGGCCTGCCACTTTGTACAAAATACCGCGGCGCAAACGACTGCACAAGCTGCACATGGTTTTGCCTTCGGGAATTTTGTCCTTCACGATGGAGTAGGTGTCTTGCGTTTCAATGTGAAACGGAATGCCCATGTTTTTCAAATAGGCAGGCAAGATTTCGGCAGGAAAGCCAGGTTGCTTTTGATCTAAGTTGACGGCAATGAGTTCAAAGTCAACAGGTGCACGCGCTTTCATTTTGAGCAAAATGTCGAGCATGCCGTAGCTGTCTTTGCCGCCCGACATGCAGACCATGATGCGGTCGCCTTCTTCAATCATGTTGAATTCGCTGATGGCTTGGCCCACCTGGCGACACAAGCGTTTTTCTAACTTGTGTGTCTCGCGCTCAATTTTGAGGGCCTTGGCTTTTTGGGCGGCCTGATCTTCGGCTTCATCGGCCACGGTCTCTAGCCAAGCATTTTGTGTGGGTGCATTCATGGTTTCACCATTGTCCTGTTTCCATGCGAATGGCAACTTCGCAATCTTCAAAAATTTCTAATTTGGCTATTTTCACGCGCACACCTTTGACGCCATGCAGTTGCATGAGGCGGTGCGAGAGTTTGCCAATCAGGCTTTCGAGCAAATTGACATGCTCAGAGGTGCATTCATCGATGATGATTTTGCGCACCTTGCGATAGTCGAGCACATTGCTGATGTCGTCATCGCGGGGCAACAATGGCTGTGGGCCGAGGTTCAGTTCAGCATCGACTTGAATGGGCTGGGGCGCATTTTTCTCGTGCTCCAAAATGCCCAAGCTAGCGTCAAATCTGAGGCCTGTGAGCGTAAGCGTTTGTTTGCCTGAAGGGGTCAAGCTGTCTGCATGGGGGGAAGTAGGGGCAGTCATGCTGGCTCACATCAAAGAAAAATCGCGCTCGAACTTCATCAAGTGCTGCCCGCCATCGACCAACAAGGTGGTGCCGGTCATGGCGCGGTTGTGCACTGCAAACACCACGCTGCTGACCACATCTTCAACAGATGAGGAGCGACCCAAGGGGCTGAGTGTGTGAAGTTTTTGAAACTTATCGTCGTCCAACATGTGGCTAGTCAGCGTGAGGCCAGGCGCCACGCCAACCACGCGAACCAGCGGCGCTAGCGCTTGGGCCAACAAGGTGTTGGCCGCTTCCAACGCGGCCTTCGACAAGGTGTAACTTAAAAAATCGGGATTGGGGTTCCAAAGCTTTTGATCGAGCATGTTAATTACTACGGCTTCGGCGGCTTGCGCACCGCGCGATTGGCAGTGTTGGTGCAAAGCCTGCGCCAACACAATGGCAGCGCCCGTGTTGCTGGCCCAGTGCTGCGCCATGTTGGCGTAGCTGAAACTCTGAACGTCGTCGTGTTCAAACAATGCTGCGCTGTTGACAACAGCATCGACGCGACCTAATTGGCTGACCACTTGCGGCAGCAGTTTGCGGGTGGCTTCTTCGTTGGCCAAATCGGCTTTGAAAATAAAATTTTGCAGTTGTACCTGAGTGCCATTGTGCGCAACAGAGGCATCACCGCCTTCTGGTTTTGGCCCAGCTTGTGCCTGCCATTGTGCAAAAGCCTGCATGGAGTCGGCCGCTGTTTGAAGTGCCTCAGCCTCAGAGCTTCGGTAGTGCACCGCAATACGCCATCACGCACGGGCTAGGCCCAACGCAATTTC
>CALCBL010000369.1 GCA_937897495.1 uncultured Burkholderiales bacterium | reverse complement strand
AGGCAATACAAAGAGACGGCAAGAAGTGCAAACGATGCTTGGAATTCCTATTCCAACAAGGCCACCCAGCATGTGCATTGGCTGCCCCGAGCGCCCCGTTTTTTCTGCTTTGAAGTTGGCACAAGAAACGGTAGGTCCAGTGCATGTATCGGGTGACATTGGTTGCCATGCGCTGGCCACGTTTGAGCCATTTTCTGTCGGCCATTCTATTTTGGGATATGGCATGAGCTTGGCCAGCCGTGCGGGTGTTTCTCCGCTCATGAAGCGGCGTGTTTTGTCGGTCATGGGCGATGGCGGCTTTTGGCACAACGGTTTGCTCACGGGTGTGCAAAGCGCACTTTTCAATGGCGATGATGCGGTCTTGCTGATCTTTAAAAATGGCTATACCTCGGCCACTGGAACGCAAGACATCATCAATACGCCCACCGAGTTGTCCAAAGACGCTACAAGCGACAAGCGAGAAAGTGTGGTGCATACCAACCAAGTGATTGAATCCACCTTAAAGGGCTTGGGTGTTCAGTGGTTGAAAACAGTGCATACCTATGAAGTTGCCCAAATGCAGGCTACGCTCACAGAGGCCTTCACCACCGATTTTCAGGGGCTGAAGGTCATTGTGGCCGAGGGTGAGTGCCAGTTAGAGCGGCAACGCCGCATCAAGCCATGGCTGGCCTCTTTGTTGGCCAAAGGCAAGCGCGTTGAGCGTGTGAAGTATGGTGTTGATGAAGATGTTTGCAACGGCGACCATGCCTGCATTCGGCTCTCTGGTTGTCCTACGCTCACATTGAAAGACAACCCCGATCCTTTAAAAGTAGATCCTGTGGCCACCGTCATTGAGGGTTGTGTGGGCTGTGGTTTGTGCGGCGAAAACGCACACGCAGCTACTTTGTGCCCTTCGTTTTACCGAGCAGAAGTGGTTCAGAACCCTGGTCCTTGGGAGCGCATGGGTGCACGCCTTCAGACATGGATGACTCGCTTTTTGCAACCGGCCTAATGGCTTTTATATTGAAATCAACATGACTCAGGCTGTATCGATCTTGTTGTGTGCATTAGGCGGTGAAGGCGGGGGCGTCTTGGCCGATTGGTTGGTGGATGTTGCGCGCATAGCCGATTACCCTGCACAAGCCACTTCTATTCCTGGCGTGGCACAGCGCACGGGCGCCACCACTTACTACCTAGAAATTTACCCAGTCTCAAATAGCCAACTCAAGGGCCAAAAACCAGTGTTGGGTTTGAACCCTTTGCCCGGTCGATTGGATGCCTTGGTTTCCTCAGAGTTGTTAGAAACCGCTAGGCAAATTGGCAACGGCTTTGCATCGTCAGACCGCACTTGCGTGATCAGCTCATCTTCGCGTGCTCTCACCACCGCCGAGAAAATGGTGATGGGTGATGGCCGTCGTCAAGAAGCACCCTTGCTAGATGTCATATCTGCCAACAGCTTAAGACACCATGTTCTGGACATGGCCAGTCTGTGCCAGCAAGCGGGCACCATGGTCAGCGCTGTCATGTTGGGTGCCATTGCAGCCAGCGGTTTGCTGCCATTTGAGCGTCGGCATTATGAAGCGGTGTTGTCTGGCAACAGCGCTTCTGCCAAAGCCAGTTTGCGTGGATTTACATTGGCGTTTGAGCGGGTTAATCTGCAGCGTGAACAAGCGACCTATGTTGAAAAAGTCTTGTCACCTGCTGCGCCAAAGGCAAGTTTGGCTTTTAGTTTGCCAACACAAGTGGCACAGCAATTCCCGCAGCACTCGCACGAACTCTTGGCCTTGGCATTTGATCGATTGGTTCAATACCAAAACGAAAACTATGCACAACTCATGGTGACGCGCTTGTTGAAGTTAAAAGCCATTGAACTGGCCAGCCCTGGTGCATCTGCTGACTGTCCAGTGACCACAGAAGCCATTCGATGGTTGGCCCTGTGGATGGCTTTTGACGACATCATTCAGGTGGCACATCTGAAAAGCAAAGCAACGCGTTGGCAACGTGTGTCAAACGAAGTGAAACTCAAAGAGGGCGAGTTGCTGAAAGTCTATGACCACTTCAAGCCAGGTGTGCCAGAGATTGCAGCCATGTTGCCGTCCTCTTGGGCTCAGGGTTTATTGAGGTGGGACCGTGCACGCATTTTGAAGGGCAAGGCCGCGTGGTCAATGCCCATTAAGTTGGCTCGTCACTCCGTTGTTGGCCTTGTGAGTTTGCGCATTTTGGCGGCCATGCGTGCACTGCGGCCCCTAGGCAGTCGCTATGCCACCGAACAATCGCTGATTGAAGAATGGCTTGAAGGCATTGGGCAAGCTTGCCTTCGCTCGTCTGCATTGGCTTTGGAGGTTGCACGGTGTGGGCAGTTAATCAAGGGCTACGGCAGTACCAATGAACGCGGCAAAGATAACCTGCTTCATATTTTGAGAACAGTTTGTCAGCCTGCAACTGACAAATCAGTTGATGCTCAAGCGGCAGTTGTGGCTCAAATTAGGAAAGCTGCTTTGCAAGACGAAAAAGGTCAGTCTTTTGATCTTGCCTTGTTACAACATGGTGCGCCTGCGCGCCCCGTCAAAGAACAACCCATTCTTTGGATGAAAAATCCGAGAGTGAAACAAGCTTCATAACAAACTGAAATCAATTCAGACCCACAGGAGACATCATGGAAAAAAACAATCGGACGCATCTCAGTTCCCAATTTACTCGGAGAACACTGGCGGCCTCTTTGTC
>CALCBL010000368.1 GCA_937897495.1 uncultured Burkholderiales bacterium | reverse complement strand
CTCTAGAAGAATGTTGGGGAATGCGCGATTTTTTCAATTTGAATAAAAACAGCGCGGCAGCTGCCAAGATCAAAGCCACCAATGCAGCCCATTTGTATTTCAAAGATGACACTGAATCGATGTGATCATCTTCGTGAATATCTAGTTCACCAGCCAACAGGTCAGCCTCTTTGCCGACGGTCAAGGTGGCGGTGATGCTCATGATTCCTGCTTCAGGGCGTGCTGGAAAGCTCACTTCATAGTTACCATCGTCTAAGCTTTTGGCCTTGTATTTTTGACCGTTGATGTCGAGTTCAATGTCGGCGTCCTTTACAGGTTCATTGGTTTCCAAGCGATCGACATACAAAATCATTTGGGTGCCATTGAGAACGCCCACCATTTCAAAGGTCTCGGAGACAGCAGCCCATCGAGGTATATTTTTACTGGTCGTGGCAGCGGGTTTTTCGCCATGGTCATGGCCTGCGCCAGCCCAAGTCAAAGTGGACAAAGTCATGAGGGCTAAGAGACGTAGCCATTGACCAAAAGATGTGAGTTTCATTGAAAATCCTGAAGGGTTCAAAGTAAGCAAAGTGATGCCAGTTAAGGGAGAAGGCCTGCTGCTTGACGCCATTGCGAGATGGCAGCTGCCAGTTCAATCTGAATGCGTGAGGCTTGGCGCATGGCTTCAGCAGCCTCAGCTTCTGCGCGCAATCGGGTGGGCAAGTCGGTTTCGCCCAGTCGAAATGATTTTTCAAAAGAGCTTCGGTTTGCCTGTGCCAGATTTGCCCAGCGCTCTGTGGCCTTGAGCTGAAGACGTGCCGCGTTAACTTTGGCCTGCGCAATGTGCCACTGCGCATTCAGCTGTTCTTTGTCCAAAGCCAGCTGTGTCTGAAGCTCTGTCAATTCTGCTTGCGCAAGTGCAACCGATGCATCGTGACGCGATCCACTTCCAAAAGGAATGCGCAGACCAATGGTGTACTTTTCACCGTACGGCTCTGCTGAAGTGTTGCGATCTCGCGATTTGGCAAGTGTCAATTCGGGGTTAGATCGCTTCCTTAACATGGCCAGTTGAGTGGCTTGTTGTGCAACATCAGACTTGGCCTGCAGGGAAAGTAGTGCAGCATGATTGTCAAGCTGCGCCCCCTTTGGTTCTGACTCTGCGATCAAAGGGGTGGCAGGTTTGAACTCAGTTTGCGCACCCACGAGGGTGTTCAAACTTTGGCGTGCTGCAGTCAATGTGGCTTCTGCTTGTGCCAAGTTGGATTCGGCCGAGGCCACTGCCCCCTCAGCTTGGCGAGCATCAGATTGGGCTAAATCACCGGCCTTCACTCTTTGCTGCACATCGCTTGCAATGCGCAGGAGACTTTGTAGTTGGTCGTTTGCCAACTCTTTGTCAATGTGCGCGCGTTGTAAAGCCCACCAACTTTCACGGACCAGCCCTGCAACCTGCAACTGCTGCGCTTTGGTTTGAAGTTCAAAGGCTGACATTTGAGCGCCAATCAGCACCATACCTTGACGCCGCTCCCCAGGTAGCCAAAGTGGCATGCTTATTCCCAGAGTTTGCTCTGTTGCACCTGCTTGTTTTCGCCATGAATCTGACTTTGAGCTCAGTTCAAGCGATGGTGGTTCGGGCGTCCAGGCTTGGGCTGCCGCTTGCTGCGCCCGCAGGGCTTGTTGTCTTTCAATCTGAGACCTTGCCTCGGGCTGACGCGACCATGTGATTTCAAAAGCCTCAGCAATGGTTTGAACAGGCTTAGATTGATTCGTACTTTGGGCCTGAGCAGTGCATGCAGCAAATGCTGCCATTGCACCCATGAGCCATAACTGCCATTTTCGATACGTGTGTGTTGTTCGGACCATCCGACACTCCCAGTTTGTTAAAACCCTGAAAAGGAGATCGGCAAGAGTGTCTAACCCAGATTGACTTGCGCCACGCTAGTGCTGGCTTTGAAGCCACACTAAGATCTGCAGTAAAAATTAGATTAAAAACCTCGCCGCTTAGGCGAGGTGCAACCACTGAGGGCGTTCAGGACGCTCAAAGGCTGCGCGTGACACTAGGGAAGCGTCTTGTGGAGTGAGGCGGAAAATTTCTGGCGCTAGGGCATCTAGGCTTAAGATGGGTAAAGCAGCACAGCAACTGGCGTGGCAATTGACGCAATCTACGTCTTCACCCAGTGATTTGTTTGACTGTAATTGGGCGTGAGCTTCATTAGATGCTTGATCAGCAGATTGATCGTGATGTTTGTGCTCATGATGCCCTGGGTGCGAAGAGGCGGGGGCACTTTCGTGTTGGCAATAGCTAATGACTGCAGCCCAAGAGAACTGCAGGGGCATAAAAAGCAACAGAAAAACTAAAAGCCACTTGCGCATTTTTGAATTGTATCAGTAAATATATTTTTTGATAACAGGATCTCCGCAGCGCCCGCTATGGGCTGCAAGCTGCTCAGTGCCTTAAAATTCAAGCCTATTTACGCAGCAATCGCAAACCATTGCCAACCACCAACAAACTGGCACCGGCATCCGCAAACACGGCCATCCACATGGTCCCCATTCCAACCAGGGTCAGCACCAAAAATACGGCCTTGATGCCCAAGGCCATCACGATGTTCTGAACCAACAAGGAATGTGTGTCGCGTGACAAGCGGACAAAACGCGGCAATTTTCGCAAGTCATCATCCATCAAGGCAACGTCTGCCGTCTCAATGGCCGTGCCGGTTCCAGTGGC
>CALCBL010000367.1 GCA_937897495.1 uncultured Burkholderiales bacterium | reverse complement strand
TGAGACAACTATGCCAAGTTGTTTGAATCGATGCGTTGAAATGTATTTCACAGAAGTCTCCTAAAAAAAATTTCGTACCCCGAATTTACTCAATTCAATTCAATGCGTGTCAGATCTTGAGGCGTAGACACTTGCCGCAGTGTGGATATTGGATTTTTATTTGGGTAAACCCTTAAGTGTCAAACGAATCATCAATGAAGTCGAAATAAACCTGTGCTGAATAAGTCATCACAAATTCAGTTTGGTTGAAATTCCAATCACCCAATTACGTGGTAGCAGTGGCTCAAAATATTGCCGACTTGCTTGATTAATGATGACAGAGCTGATGGCTTTTTTGTCAGTGAGGTTGTCCACGCCTAAGTAGGCTTCGAAGTTTGCTGGACCCCAAGCAAAGCCTTGTTTAAGCCTGGCGTTGAGCAAGCCATAACCGGGCGCGGCACCCGATGCATCGTTGACATCATTGGCCCAAAGACTAGAACGTGCAATCCAATCTAAGCTGGCCGCTTTGCCTTGCAATGGCTTTTTGTTGGTATTTTGAAAACCATTCTCTGCCCAAGAAATGGATGTGAACAATTGTTTTTGCGGAATGCCTGGCAATGATTTTCCAGCCAGTGTCGAGACGCCTGCATATTCAGCGCTCATCACGGTTGCAGTCATTTGTGTCCGCCAATTTGAGTTGAAGGCATGACGCGCAGAAAGCTCTAGGCCTTCACGCAATGTTTCAGAAGCGTTGGTGAAAGCCGTGCGGCCACCCACAGACAAACTGGTCACAATTTCATTGTCTGTTTTGATGCGAAACACAGCGGCATCTAAACGAGTGCTTGGCGAGGGTGTCCATTTGCTGCCTAACTCAAGGTGTTGGCTGCGTGAGGGAATTAAATTGGCATTGAACAAGCCGACCACAGAGTTGCCTGACTTGGTGTACACCGATTCGGAAAGTGTGGGCGTTTCAAATCCCATGCCTTGGTTCAAGTAAATGTTCAATGTGTCACTGACGTGCCAGGTGGCGCCTAGGACTGGATTAGCCGCTTCATAACTGACCGTGCCAGAACCATTGACACCGTCTGTCAGGTAATCGTCTTTGCTTTTGAGTTGAACATTGCTTTGTCGAACACCGGTTACAAAAGTCCAATCTGACATGACGCGCCAGTTGGCTTGTGCAAAGTAATCGCGGTTAGTACTTTCATTCAATTCTTTGCGGTTGATGTTGCCTGTCTTTTGCCCGGAAGCAGCAGGGCCACCTTGCCGATTTTCTCCAGAGTAGTCTTGGTCAAATCCGGCCACCCAATCTACTGCTTTGCCACCTTCCAAGTTTTGTTTGCCTTGGATTTGCAAGCCTAGCCCATGAAAATCTCTTTCTAGTCCAACCCACGAACCTGCAGTGGCAGAGGCTGCTTGGTATTGCAAGTTATCGCGATTGCCGCCGTAAATGCGCGCTTGAATGCGGGTGTTTTGATTGAGCTTGTGCTCAAGCACAGCGCCTGCTTGTTCTTGGTTCACTGTTTTTCGAGTGTCGTTCACCAATGAGAAATTACCAGCTTGTTTCGGGTTGGCCAAAAACTGCGCTGCAGTTAAGCCAATGGGATCTTTGGCATAGGGCATGCGAAAGACATTGGCAATCAACTTCAAGCGGGTGTCTGCGCTAAGGTCGACAGTGGCCACGCTGTTGAGTTGTTCTCTTTTGGCTTGGCTGTTGTTGCGGTAGCCTTGAATTTTGAAAGTGCTGTAGTCGGCCACAAAACCAACGTTGCCAACGCGTTGGCTAAATTGCCAATCGGTGCGATCAAGGCCATAGCTGCCTTTGAAAATTTGCGCTTGTGCTGTGGGCGTGAGGTCGGCTTCGCGCGTGAAGACTTGAATGACACCGCCGGCCGAGTTGCCGTAGAGCTGCGCTAAGGGGCCCGTTAAGACTTCGATTTTTTCTGCTGAGGTAAGGCTAACAGTAGAGGCTTGCCCTTGGCCATCTGGTGTGGTGGCGGGTATGCCGTCTGTGATGAGGCGGAAACCTCTTAAGCCGAATGCTGATCTGGCACCGAATCCTCGCACCGATATCTGAACATCCTGGGCATAGTTGTTTCGGTTTAAGGCAACCACCCCCGGCGCTCTGGCCAAGACATCGGACAAGTTAACTTGGGGGCCACTGCTGCGAATGGTTTCTGCATCAATGGTGTAAATGGAGGTGGGGGCGTCAAATTGG
>CALCBL010000366.1 GCA_937897495.1 uncultured Burkholderiales bacterium | reverse complement strand
CCCCACCTGCCTTTGAATGTCAACGCCACACAGGGCCAAGGCGCCTTGCGCATGTGGCTTGATTTAAACCATGGCAAGATTCAACAGGCCACGGCTGATCTGGCGCTGGAAAATGCCAAAGCGCAGCTCAACCCCGAATTAGAAGGCCTGTCTTTCAAGAGCATCGCTGGACGTGTGTCGTTCAAGCCTATGGCCAATGGCTTTGATTTTTCAACCGAGGGCTTGCAATTTGATACCACCGATGGTTTGCATTGGCCTGGTGGCAACATCAGCCTTTCTTATTCAGAATCGGACAAGGGCGCGAGCGCACAAGGTCGTTTTCATGGCGATCAATTAGATTTACTCGCTCTTCGAAGCATTGCACTCCAATTGCCTTTGCCAGATTCCGCCAGGCAAACCTTGCTGGCCCACAAAGTCAGTGGTTTGGTCAACCCGCTGCACATCGAGTGGACCGAAAAAAACACAGGCCAAGACAAAACATACCAAGTCAAAGCGGCCAACGGCCGCGTTGATAACTTCTATTTTGAGGGTGGCAAGCCAGGCACGTCTTCCGAAAATTGGCCAGGCATTGAGAATGCCAACATCAGCTTTGACATGAATGCAGAAGGTGGCCGTGCCAATGCTTCGATTCAAAAAGGGGCGCTGCAAATTAATCGTGTTCTTGAAGATCCACGCATCCCCTTGGATAAGCTGCAGGCAAGCATCAAGTGGCAGCATCAAAACAATGAGCTTTTGGTTCCTGAGTGGCAATTGAGCTTAAGCAATGCCGATGTCAAGGGTGATTTCAAAGGCAGTTGGAAGCCCAGTCCGCTTGCTGACAGTTTGGGTATTTTGGATTTGCAGGGCAACATTCAACAGGGCGATGCTTCGCGTGTTCACCGATACCTGCCCTTGAACATTTCACAAAGTGTTCGCTACTATGTGCGCGACTCCGTTTTACAAGGTAGCCTTCAAGGCGTTGGCGTCAAAATCAAGGGCGATTTGAAAAAGCTGCCCTTTGCAAACCCCAAAGAAGGCGAGTTTAGATTGGCCGGCAAGGTCAAAGAGGTTCAATACGCTTACGTTCCACCGGCAAGCCCCAACACGGCAAATCGCAATGCCAGCACCGCGGGCCTTTGGCCGATCATGAACAACGTCAATGGTGACATCGTATTTGACCGACTTAACTTCAAAGTCAATGGTGCATCGGGCAAATGGGGCAACATGCCCTTCACGCAAATCAAAGCTGAAATACCCAGCCTCAAAGGCCCCGTGATTGTGAACGTTCAAGGAGAATCTAAGGCCAGCGCCAGTGTTGTCTTGAATGAACTGCGACTTTCACCTGTCAGCAACATGCTGAGTGGCGCTTTGGAGCAAGCCAGCAGCACCGGTACATTGACGACGCGCTTGAAAATGTCCTTGCCCTTAGCTGATCTTGAAAAAACAAGCCTTCAAGGTAGCGTGGCACTGAGTGGCAATGACATTCGCATGCAGTCCGTGTTGCCCGTTTTTGAAAGAGCACAGGGCAGCATTCAGTTCACTGAGGCTGGCTTCAATTTGGCGGGCATCAACGCGCAGTTTTTAGGCGGCCCCATTAAGCTAGAGGGCGGTACTCGTAAGCTTGCGCCGCGCAGCACAGAAGCCAACCCGCTCATTCGCATTCAAGGGCAAGTCACCGCCAATGGCTTGCGACAAGCCAAAGAAATTCCTGCGCTCAGCTTGCTTGCGCAGCATGCCAATGGCGCTAGCAACTACACGGCAAGTCTAGGTTTTAAAGGCGGACAAAGCGAATTGAGCATTCAGTCGCAACTTCAAGGCTTGGCCTTGAATTTGCCAACACCGCTTCACAAAAAAGCCGATGAACAGGTGGCTTTCAAGTTTGAAAACACAGTTCAAAGCGTCAGCACCTCCAGCACTAGCAAGGCTTTGCGCGATCAACTCCAACTGACATGGGGGCGTTCTTTGTCGGCCACTTATTTGCGCGATGTGAGTGGGGCTGATCCGCGCGTTATTCAGGGCCGCTGGCAGGTCGGAGAAAACTTTGCGACACCTGGCGTTGCGCTCGCCGAGACCGGTGTGACGGCTTCTTTCAATTTGCCATCTTTTTCTGTAGACGACTGGGTGCAAGTGCTGTCGCCACCAAAGTCAAGCCCCGCTTGGCGTCCAGCTCAAAGCTCCGCCCTGAGCGCTGCAGCGCAAAGCTACCTGCCAACTCGGATGACGCTGAAAGCCAACGAGGTCATGGTGCAAGGTCGTCAGCTACGCAATGTCTTGGTCAGCGGCTCGCGCGAAGGCTCTGTATGGCGATCCAATTTAGATGCCAAAGAGTTCAGTGGTTATTTGGAATACCGGCAGCCCAACAACCAAAATGCGGGGCGCATTTATGCGCGTTTAGCGCGCTTAAGTTTGCCGCCTTCGGCCGATCAAACAGTGGAGTCATTGTTAGAGGACTCTCCTTTAAGCATTCCTGCACTGGACATTGTGGTGGAGGACCTTGAGCTGCGCGGCAAAAAATTGGGGCGCGTTGAAATAGAGGCGGTGAACACAGAAACGTCACTTCCACGCAATACAGCCAGCGGTGAATGGCGTTTGAACAAGCTCAACATCACCCTACCTGAAGCCAGCTTCAAAGCAAGTGGCAGATGGGTCACTTCAAAAGATGGCTCGCAACAGGCTCGCACAGAAATGAATTTTCGACTGGACGTTTCTGATGCGGGTGATTTGTTGACTCGCTTAGGGACCAAAGACGCACTGCGCGGAGGCGCTGGCAAGTTAGAAGGACAAGTCAATTGGCAAGGCTCTCCCATGACCTTGCATTACCCAAGCTTGGGCGGCCGCTTCAATGTGAACATCGGACGTGGGCAGTTCCTTCAAGCTGAGCCCGGTGTTGCCAAGCTGTTGGGGGTCTTAAGCCTGCAAGCTCTGCCGCGGCGTTTGTTGTTTGATTTCAGAGATGTGTTCAGTGCGGGGTTTGCCTTTGATACAGTCCGCGGGGACGTGTTGATTCAACAAGGCATTGCCAGCACACGCAATCTGCAAATGAAGGGCGTCAATGCAGTTGTGCAAATGGATGGCAGCTCGGACATTGAAAGAGAAACTCAAAACTTGCGCGTCCTGATCTTGCCCGAAGTGGATGCGGGCACCGCTTCATTGCTGGCGGGTATTGCCCTGAACCCTGCCATTGGTTTAAGCACTTTCTTGGCGCAACTGATTCTCAAGCAGCCGCTAAGCCGAGTCAACTCCCAAGAGTTCTTAATTGACGGCACTTGGAGCGACCCTAAGGTGACCAAAGTTGCAGCCACCGCTGTTGCACCTTAAGCCTTGCGCGTGTTTTGCTCATGACGCCAACCGACTCTTTACCGCTGCAAAACACGCATCTTCTGTGGACCTTTTTCAAATCTGCCACGCGCTCATTTACCGACCGTCGCTTTTCATTGTGGCTTGCCTTGTTTGGACTGGTCGTTGCGCTTTTGGTGACCTTGGTTTGGCTTGCGGGTCGGTATGAGGCCAGTCAATATCAGGCGGAATTAGACCGTGATACGGCAGATGCCGTGACGGACATTCGCAATGGTTTCAGCAGGCACATTGTGAGCCTGCAAACCTTACAGCTTAAGTCGCTGCCCTCCAAATTATGGCAAGCAGAAGTGCCACTTCTGTTGAGTCAAAACAGGGCTTGGCTTCGCGTTGAAAGAAGAGATCTGCAAGGCTTGATCTTAGATGCCTCCGTCTCTCCATTTAAGCCAACTTTGTTTGACGATCAAACGCGCAAGAATGAGCAGGCCGAAATCGTTCAAACGTGTTTGCGTTCTAAGCGCCTTAATGGCCCCGCCTATTCGCGAAGTTACTTTGTGCCACAAGCCAATGGCATTGGTTTAGAGGTGATGGAAATGTGCCTGCCTGTTCTCGTGCAGGGGCGTGCCGTCGGCTTTACGCTTTTAACTTACGGGCTTCAAGAAGTTCTGGCCACAGAGTTGGGCGAGACCTATGGTCGTCGCAATGAAATTTCTTTCATTGAGCCCGATGGCACGCGACTGGCCGTTCACGGTACTTTGCCACGCGCCAAACGGCTGTTCACTGCAACTCAGTTATTGGACTTGCCTGGCAACACGCTGATGCTTCGAATGGATGGTCGGCGCGCTGCACCAGATCGGTTTCCAAACATCTTGCCTGCCTTGGTCTTGGCGATGTCGATTGCCTTGGTTTCTGTTTTGGTTTTGCTGGTGAAAGATTCTCGGCGCCGACTTAAAGCGGAACGCGACTTGGCCGATGCGCTGGCCTTTCGAAAAGCCATGGAAGACTCCTTGGTCACGGGTTTGCGTGCGCGAGATTTGAAAGGTCGAATCACGTATGTGAATCCCGCGTTTTGTCAGATGGTGGGGTTTGATGCCGAGCAACTTCTAGGAAGGTCGGCACCCATGCCCTATTGGCCGCCCGAAATGGTTGGGGAGTATCAACAGCGTCAAGCGGTTAGATTGGCTGGCAATTCACCACCGCGTGAAGGTTTTGAGTCGGTTTTTGTGAGAAAAGACGGTTCGCGTTTTCCGGTCCTTATTTTTGAAGCCCCCTTGATCAATGTCTTGGGGCAGCAAACCGGTTGGATGAGTGCATTTTTGGACATCAGCGAACAACGCCGCATTGAAGAGCTTTCACGCTCTAGTCAAGAGCGCCTGCAGGCCACTGCACGACTGGCGACGGTGGGTGAGATGGCTTCACTTTTAAGCCATGAGTTGAACCAACCGCTGGCCGCCATTTCAAGCTATGCAACGGGTTCTTTAAACCTGATGCGGCAGCCTGAATTCAGCGACACGCCCCCGCCATTGAGCGATCTTCAAATGGCCTTTGAAAGAATTTCTGAGCAAGCAGGGCGTGCTGGCAAAGTCATTAACAGCGTTCATGATTTCGTCAGGCGGCGTGACCAAGACAGAGAAATCGTCAGCCCCCAGGCCATCATTGATGCTGTGATGCCGCTTGTGCAATTGCAAGCTCACAAATTGCAAGTTCGCATCGAAACCAAATTGGATGAGCGCTTATCGCCTATTTTGTGTGACCGAACCATGGTCGAGCAAGTCTTGTTGAATTTGGCGCGCAATGGCATGCAGGCCATGGACTACCCCAACTGCCGCAAGCGCCTCCTCACACTTCAAGTTAAAAGGGCGACATCTGGCGACTCACATGGTTGGGTTGAGTTTTCCGTCATTGACATGGGGATCGGAATTTCGCCAGACATTGCGCAGCAATTGTTCACGCCCTTCTTCACCACCAAGGCAGAAGGCATGGGCCTGGGCCTCAGTCTTTGCCGAACCGTTGTCGAGCAACACGGCGGTCACTTGGAGTTCGAAGCACAAGAGCCCTGTGGCACCCTGTTTCGCTTTACCCTTCCCACAGCCCCTGAGCTGTGAGCAACGCTAAAATCTATCAATGCAACCTGCCCTGAACGCCTGTGTTTTCATTGTTGATGACGATGCCAGTGTTCGTGACGCGATGGCTTGGTTGCTGCGTTCGCGACGACTGATGAGCGAGTCATTCGCAAGTGCGGATGCTTTTGAGCGCATGCT
>CALCBL010000365.1 GCA_937897495.1 uncultured Burkholderiales bacterium | reverse complement strand
TGGATGGGCTTGATTCAGGCTTACGAAGCGGCTTTGACCAAACAACCAGGCCGCTGGAAACTACCGGCTGGCATGCGCAGCTTGGTGGGAGGTGCAGCAGTTCCCGAAGCCCTCATACGCGCATTTGACAAACATGGCATCTGGATTTTGCAGGGTTGGGGCATGACCGAAACTTCGCCAGTCTGCACCATTTCTTACCCTAAGGCCGAATTGCGCGATGCGACTATGGATGAGCGCTACCGCCGCGCTGCCATGGCCGGCATTCCGGTGCCGTTGGTTGATTTGCGCATCCGCAACGATGAAGGCCAAGATCAAGCTTGGGACGGACAGCATGTGGGAGAGTTACAGGTGCGAGGCCCCTTTATTACTGGCAGCTACCATCATGTGCCAGTGAGCGAAGATAAATTCACAGACGACGGATGGTTGCGAACTGGCGATGTGGCCAGCGTAGACAGCATGGGCTTTGTGCGCATTACTGACCGCACCAAAGACTTGATCAAATCTGGCGGAGAGTGGATCAGCTCGGTTGATTTGGAAAACGCACTGATGGCGCATCCCGGCATTGCCGAAGCGGCAGTCATCGCTATTCCAGACGAAAAATGGAGCGAACGGCCTTTAGCTTGTGTTGTGGCCAAACCTGGCCAGGCTCCGCAAGCCGAAGAACTGGCAGCCCATTTGCTGAAAATGGGCTTTGCCAAATGGCAAGTTCCCGACCGCTATGAATGGATCGCAAGTGTGCCTCGCACTTCAACAGGTAAGTTTTACAAACTTAAGCTTCGAGAAATGTTTCCGAATTGACCGTGCTCGGGAAACTCCCGATGGTCACTGGATTTCTTTCTGACACGATCTGGTTAAGTTTATATATTTACTTCACATGTCCTAAAGGGAATGGATGATCGTACAGGATTCAACTTTCGAGTCGCGACCTAAAGCCGATACACCGGTGTTGCTCTCGGTTTCGCAAGTCACCGTCAAATTCCGCGGCATTGTCGCCTTAGATGGTGTTTCCTTTGATGTTCAGCAAGGTCAGATTGCTGGCCTCATCGGCCCCAACGGTGCTGGCAAAACCACCTTGTTCAATTGCCTTTCACGCTTGTACGACTACAGTGAGGGTGAAATTCATTTTGAGGGGCAAAGCCTCCATGGCATGACACGCCACAAGACGGCCGAAATTGGAATTGGACGGACCTTTCAGAACCTGGCACTTTACAAAACCATGTCGGTGCTGGACAACATCAAGGTTGGCTCACACTGCCGTGCAGAAAAAGGCTTTCTGGCCCACGCTCTGCGTCTACCAGGCGTGCGTCAAGAAGAAGCCAAAATTCACCAGAACGCCATGCAACTGGTCGAATTTTTAGATTTGCAATCTGTGGCCTTGCGCAAAGTTTCCGACTTACCTTTCGGCACACAAAAACGCGTGGAACTCGCCCGTGCTTTAGCCAGCCAGCCCAAACTTTTGCTGCTGGACGAACCAGCCTCAGGTCTGAACCATGAAGAAGTCAACGCCTTGGGCCATTTGATCAAGCGAATCCGTGATGAATTCAAGATCACAGTGCTATTGGTGGAACACCACATGAGTCTGGTCATGAGCATCTCCGACAAAGTGGTGGCTCTGAATTTCGGCAAAAAAATTGCCGACGACACACCGGCTGAAGTGCGTCAACATCCCGATGTGATTCAAGCTTACCTGGGGTCTTCAAAATGAGCCGAATGCTTCTGGAAGTCAAAGACCTTTTTGCCGGCTATGGCGCCACCGAAGTGCTGCATGGCCTATCGATGCAAATTGAAGAGGGCAGTATCACGACCTTGCTAGGCGCCAACGGTGCAGGTAAAACCACCACGCTGCGTGCATTGAGCAAAATGATCAAAGTTCGCGGCCAAATACTGTTTGATGGTAAAGCCATTGAAGGCAAGGCCACTGAAGACATTGTTCGATTGGGTGTGGCCCATGTGCCCGACGGCCGTGGTACCTTCGGCAGCCTTTCCACAGAAGAAAATTTGCAACTGGGCAGCTACACCCGCAAAGACAAACACGAAGTAGCCCTCGATCAGGAGAAGATGTACAGCTACTTTCCCCGTTTAAAAGAAAGGCGTAATCAGCAAGCGGGTACCCTATCTGGCGGTGAGCAACAAATGCTGGCCATTGCAAGGGCCCTTATGCTGCGCCCCCGATTGCTGCTGCTGGACGAACCTTCGTTTGGCTTGGCACCGCTCATTGTCCGAGAGATTTTTGACATCATGCAAACCATCAATCAGAGAGACAAAGTGACGATCTTGTTGGTTGAACAAAACGCTGCCATGGCACTTGATCTGGCCAATTACGCCTACCTTTTGGAAACCGGCAAACTGGTTTTGTCGGGTCTTTCGAAAGACCTGAAACAAGACGAAGCTGTTCGTCGCTCTTACCTCGGTCACTGAGAACACCAACATGGAAACTTTTATTCACCAAGTTGTTGCTGGCATTGCCGCGGGCGGGGTTTACGCCAGCCTTGCCTTGGCGCTCGTGATGATTTACCAATCGACGCACCACATCAATTTTGCACAAGGCGAAATTGCAATGTTTGCCACTTACATGGCGTGGACCCTGATCAACGCAGGCGTCTCCTATTGGCTGGCTTTCGTTTGCACCATCTTGCTGTCGTTTAGCTTGGGGGTTTTGATCCAGCGCATCATCATTCGGCCTGTGGAAAACGCGCCGGTGCTGAACATTGTGGTGGTCTTCATTGGTCTGTTGGTCATCCTGAACAGCATTGCAGGTTGGATCTTCA
>CALCBL010000364.1 GCA_937897495.1 uncultured Burkholderiales bacterium | reverse complement strand
TTGTGGCCAGCAAGGCGCGCGTGGCTGCCGCCAAGCAGCAGCTTGATCGAACAGAGGTTCGCGCACCGTTTCAGGGTGTTGTGAGTGCCCGCAAAGCTTCGGCTGGCGACACCGCCCAAATTGGGAAAGAACTGATACAAGTCATTGACCCCAGCAGCATGCGATTTGAAGGCCAAGTCTCTGCCGATCAAATGAGCAGCTTGAAGGTGGGTCAGCGGGTTAATTTCCGGATCAATGGCGTGGCACAAACGGGCGATCAATTGGGCAGCAGCGGCACCATCAAGCGCATTGACGGCGCAGCCAATCCCATTACGCGACAAGTGTCTGTCATTGTGGAGATCAACGGCAAAGATCGCCCTCCGGTGGTGGGTTTGTTTGCCGAAGGTGTGATTGAAACCTCTTCCAAATCTGCTGTGATGATTTCTGAAAGCAGTCTGCGCAGAGAAGGCGACAAAGTATTTGCATGGGTATTGGATGGCAACAAAATTGTAAAACGCAATGTTCAACTGGGAGACCGCGACACACGCCTTGGTGAATGGGTGGTGAACTCAGGCTTGGTGGCTGGCGAAAAAATATTGCGCAACACAAGCAGTTCTTTGAAAGACGGACAGCCCTTTACGATGCGTGCAGACACTGCTGCCAAGGTAGGTCAATAAAACATGTTTCTGTCTAATTTCAGCGTTAAGAAGCCGATTGTCACCATCGTCATTTTGATCATGCTCATGGCCATGGGGCTGTTGGCATTGAAGAAACTCAAAGTCAATCAAATTCCCGATGTCGATTTGCCATTGTTGGTGATCGATATCAATTACCCCGGCGCATCGCCTGACACGGTTGAACGTGAAGTGCTTAACCGTGTTGAAAAGGCCATGCAATCGGTCAATGGCATCAAAGATTTACGCGGTACAGCCAACGAAGGCAACGCCAACATTCAGGTGTTCTTCGAATTCAAGAAGAACATGGTGGAAGCCACCGATGAAGTCCGCAACGCCATTGGCAAGGTTCGCTACAAGCTCCCCACCGAAATTCGCGAGCCTGTCATTCTTCGAATTGACCCCGGCTCACAGCCCATCATGCAATTGGCGCTGTCTTCTTCAAGTCAAAGCCATGCAGAGATATCACGCATCGCCGAAGATCAACTTGCCGATAAGTTTCGCGGTATTTCAGGGGTGGCGCAAGTCAATGTCAACGGCGCACTCAAACGAGAGTTGAGTGTGTTGCTGCACTCGCAAAAACTTCGCGAAGTGAACCTTTCAGTCACCGAAGTGGTGAGCGCGCTCAGAACTCAAAATGCGGCTGCGCCAGTGGGCAAAATTCGGGGTGCACTGGAAGATCAAAGCATTCGCTTGCTAGGCCGCATTGAAACACCTGCTGAGTTCAACCAAATCGTCATTAAGAGAAGCGGTAACGACCTCATTCGATTGGGACAGGTGGCCACCGTGTCTGATGGGTTTGCCGATCTTGCCACCATGAGTGTGCGAAACGGCAAACCCAACGTCGGTTTGGCCATCACACGTTCACGCAACGCTTCAACTGTGAGTGTTGCCAATGAGATCCGTGCGTTGGTGGCAGAAGTCAGTAAAACACTGCCTGAAGGCACGAAACTTGAAATTACACAAGACGGTGGAGTTGAAGCACGAAACAGCCTGAACAATGTGGTGGATGCACTGATCTTTGGTGCAGGCCTCACAATTTTTGTGGTCTATGTGTTTTTAAATTCCTGGCGATCCACGCTCATTACAGCGCTGTCTTTGCCTACCTCTGTGATTACTGCCTTCATAGCCGTTTGGCTGTGCGGCTTCACTCTGAACTTTATGAGCTTGCTAGGATTGTCTTTGGCCATTGGCGTGCTCATTGACGATGCCATTGTGGTTC
>CALCBL010000363.1 GCA_937897495.1 uncultured Burkholderiales bacterium | reverse complement strand
CAACGAAGCCGAAATGAATGCCAATTTACAGAGCGGCAGAGGCAAGTCCCTTTAAGCGCCATTTGGAAAAAGTCAAGTTCGTTTCGAACCTATGAAACTACCGAACAGTCTGCGTGCGCTTCAGCACCGGAATTTTCGATTGTTCATTGTGGGGCAGGGCACCTCCCAAATTGGCAACTGGGTGCAACTGATTGCCACCAGCTGGCTGGTGTACACGCTCTCAGGTTCTACGCTCATGTTGGGCTTGGCAGCATTCAGCCTGCAGATTCCCATGTTGGTGATCACCCCATTTGCAGGTGTGTTCCTTGACCGCCTAGATGTGCGGCGCGTTTTATTTTCCACCAACTCGCTGGCCATGCTGCAATCTATGGTCATGTTGGCCCTGATGGTCAGCGGTCACATTGAGGCGTGGCATGTGGTGATGGGCAATGCGGTACTCGGTTTAGGCAATGCCTTTGATGCGCCAGCCAGGCAGGCCCTCATTTCTAAACTGTTACCCGACCGCCAAGAACTCACCAATGCCATAGCGCTTAATTCAACCGTGATGAATGGCGCCCGGTTCATTGGGCCCATGCTGGGCGGTTTGGTCACAGCCACTTTTGGTGAGGTCTGGAGTTTTGCCGTCAATTGCGTCATGCGCTTGGCGGTGCTTTCAGCGCTGCGAGCGACCCACATTGCAAAACATGTACCTCGCCAAGGTCCATCCAGTATCTTGAAGCAGCTCATGGCCGGCATTGAATATGCCTATGGCTTCTTTCCAAGCAAGTGCGCTTTGGTTCTACTGGCAGTGAGCAGTTTTTGTTTTCAGTCCTATGGTTCACTCATGCCCTGGTTTGCCAGCGAAAGGTTTCATGGTGACTCCAGAACTTTGGGTCTGCTTTACAGCTCTGCCGGGCTGGGCGCTGTTTGCGGCATGATTTATTTAGCTTCCCGAACAAATATTCGAGGCCTTTTTAAAGTCATTGGCTGGAATGCAGGCGTTGCTGGGCTGACTTTGATCGCCTTTGCGTTTTCTGACAGCTTGTGGCTGGCGCTGCCCATGTTGTTTGTTTCTGCCTTGAGCATGATGCTCACCGCAGCCTCTACCAACACGGTGCTGCAAAGCATCGTGCCAGATGAGCTGCGCGGGAGAGTGGCGGCCTTGTACGTGATGTCTTTTTTGGGCATGTCGCCAGTGGGGTCGCTGTGCTCTGGCTGGTTAGCCGACCACATAGGCGGCCAAAATGCGCTGGCCATTTTTGCCGCATCGGGTTTGATCGCCGCCCTTGTATACGCCTACCACTTCAAACAAATTCGGGCCGATATTTTGCCCTTGTATGCGGCGCTAGAAATACCGCCTCAAGACAAATTGGATTAGGGTGTGTGTTGTGCCAAGTAGGCAATGGCCGCAGCCATGCCATTGGGGCCATAAGGAATTTTTTGAACCGTCATGGCCGCTTCAACGCCCGCAAGTGCACCCAAGATCATGGGTTCGTTCATGTCGCCCAAATGACCAATTCGAAAGACGCGGCCAGCCAAGGGACCTAAACCACCTGCAATGGCCACTTGAAATTTTTCACGTGCCACAGTACGCATGGCTTCAGGGTCAATGCCGGGCGCAACTTCAATGGCAGTAACTGAAGACGAGAAGCCTTTTGGATCTTGGCAGTGCAGTTTGATGGCGCCTGCGCTAGACCAGCAAGTGACGGCTGCTCGGACCGCCGCGCCTAATCTGTGGTGACGTGCATAAACCGCTGTCAGGCCTTCTTCTTTGAGCAAGCCCAAGGAAACCTCTAAACCTGCAAGGTGTGCCAAAGGTGGGGTGCCGCAAAACTTGGCAGATTGGTTGTCGGTTTTTCGCTCTAACCAGCTCCAGTAGTAGCGAGGTTTGGCATGAGCCTCAGACCAAGCAAATGCTTTGGCATTGACGGCCACAAAGCCAAGGCCAGGCGGCATCATCAAGCCTTTTTGAGAGCTGCCCAAGCACACATCGGCACCCAGTGCATCCATGTCAAAGGGTGCTGCGCCCAAGGAAGCCACCACATCGACCACATACAGTGCTGGGTGGCCGGTGCGGTTAATGGCTGCGCGAATGGCTTGCAGATCGCTGGTGATGCCGCTGGCGGTGTCGGTATGAACCACCATGACCGCCGAAATTTTGTGCGCAGTGTCTGCGCGAAGTGCGGCTTCAATGGCAGCCACATCAATTTGCTGACCCTCTGTGTGCGGTGTTCTGATGACAGGCAGGCCTAAGGCAGTGGTTTGAACGGCCCATTGGTCAGAGAAATGGCCAGAGCCTGCAATCAACAAGCTGTGTTGGTCAGAGCCTAAATTGGCCGATGCGGCTTCCCACACACCATGGCCATTGCTGGCGTAAAAGAAGACATCGGAGGCCGGCGACTGGAGCAACTCTTTCATGCCTTTTTCGCAAGCCGCAATGAGGGCGCCCACGCGGGGGTCTGACAAGTCAGTCATCGGCCTTTGCATGGCGTGCATGACTTCATCGGGGACATGGGTTGGCCCAGGTGAGTGCACAAATCGAATGCCAGGTAGCCGAGGAGTGATGGGAGAGCTCATGCTTTGTACTTTCATAGACAATGACAGTAGAGCATAAATTGAGTTTCAGCTTTCTGATCGAAGCGTTTGAGAAAAATTCAGGTACTTTTTAAAAAACACTAAACTACAAGCCAATCAATCAGGCTTCAGGAAGACACGTCATGCCCCACAAAATGCAGATCATCCCTGACGCTTTGGCCCGTCGGGGTTAATGGCGAATGGAATCCCGCAGAGCATGGGTGGTTGTCTGGGCAACTTTTGTCTGCTTGGCAGTCATTTTTGGCGTGTCCTATTCTTTCGCGGCATTTTTTGAGAATTTTGCCAAGGAATTTGCAGCGCAGCGGGCCGATGTTTCTTGGATCTTTGGTCTTTGCGGCTTGGTGTACTTTGTCTTAGGTGCAGGTGGCGGCATGTTGGCCGACCGGTGGGGCCCTCGTATGGTTTGCATGACCGGCATGGTTTTCATCGCCATGGGTTTGTTTTTGACCAGCTTGGCTCAAAGCTTGACTACCGTCTATCTCAGCTACGGTCTTTTGGTGGGATTGGGCATTGCCTTTGTCTACACCCCATCCATCGCCTGCGTTCAGCCTTGGTTTAACAAGCGCCGTGGTTTGGCGTCCGGTATTGCCAGCGCAGGGGTCGGTGCAGGCACACTCATTTTGCCGGTGGTCGTGAGCTACTTGCTGATCGAGGTCAATTGGCGAGAAGCTCTTCAAATGATGTCGGCAGGGGTCTTGCTGATTGGCTTGACGGCTGGTTTTTTGTTGAAACGGGCGCCCAACCTGTCTGGCAACACAAGTGGCCAACTGCCTGGTCTGACACTTTCTGCCACTTTGAAAACTCCCTCTTTTAAATGGCTCTACATGGGCACCTTGTTAGGCGCCCCGGTCATGTTTGTGCCCTTTGCGCACATTTCTGCAGCAGCCAGAGATGCTGGCGTGCCGGATGCACAAGCTGTGGGTCTGGTTGGCCTGATTGGCATCGGCAGTTTGGTGGGTCGATTTGCAATTGGTTGGCTGGCCGATAGCATGGGTCGAATCAAAACA
>CALCBL010000362.1 GCA_937897495.1 uncultured Burkholderiales bacterium | reverse complement strand
GCATCGTTGACCTTGGAAGAGCAGCGTTGGATTTATTCAGGCACAGCCCATGCGCTGTACCCGAGTTTGAACAAATCTTAAGCGACATGTTGGCCTCCATGACAGCAGAAAAATTCAAACTTAAAACTCTGTTGGGAGATTACCCCAACACCCTGGCTTTGAAGAACGGCGTGCTGCGACCCAAACTGTTTGACTTTGAATTTGATCCAGTCAAAACACCTAATCGAGCGTTCAAACGCGTTGTGCGTGAATTGGAATTTGATGTGGCCGAATTGGCGCTGGTCACTTACTTGCAAGCCAAAGCCTATGGCAAACCATTAGCGCTTATGCCGGCGGTGGTGGGTGAAGGCAGGTTCCAGCATCACTGCTTGGTTTACAACGCAGAGCGGGGTAAAGTGACTGTTGCGCAGCTCAATGGCAAACGCGTGGGTATTCGTGCGCATGCCCAAACCACCGTCACATGGGTACGCGGTGTGTTGGCCAACGACTATGGCGTGGAACTGCCCAAGGTGCAATGGGTCACTTTTGAGCACGGCCACTTGGCCGAGTTTCCCGATCCGCCTGGATTTGACCGCGCGCCAGAGGGCAGCAAGATGGTCGACATGTTGTTGTCCGGTGAATTAGACGCTGCCATCATTGGCAGCGATTTGCCCGATGACCCACGCTTGCAACCTGTCTTGCCCGACCCGCATGCAGCAGCGCAGGCTTGGAGCCAGCGTTTGCAAATGCTGCCCATCAATCACATGATGGCCATTGACATGGACCTGTGCAAAGAACATCCTAATGTGATCAAAGAGGTGTACCAAATACTTGCCAAAAGCAAAGCCGTGGCCAAGCATGAGAACCTTCGCCGCAGTGTGCATGCCGTCAAAGGTGAGTTGGACCTTACACCCTTCGGCATTGAGCCCAATCGCAAAGCATTGGATGTGTTGATTCGTTACACCTACCAACAAGGCCTGATTCCTAGGCCTTATTCGGTGGACGAGTTGTTTGATGAAACCCGTGACTTGTTAGGAAAATGATGAGCGCAGAGAAATACTTTTTGAAACGTCGCCAGTTGGTGCTGGCCAGTTTGTTGTCTGCAGGACTGGGCAAAGCTTTTGCGCAGTCCAGTGGCAATGTGTCTCGCATCATCGTGCCGTTTGCCGCAGGCGGTGCACGCGAAATGCCAGCCCGTGCCATTCAGCAAGAACTGTCGCAAGAGACAGGACAAAACTGGATCATTGAAAGCAAGCCAGGTGCGGGTGGTGCCATTGGCACAGCCTTCGTTTCTAAAGCAGCGCCCGATGGCAAAACATTGTTAATGGCCGCTTCCAGTCACTTTGTGACCTCAGCCATGGGCGCTCGTCCGTTTTACGAACCTGTGAAAGAGTTTGCGCCGGTAGCCAACATTGGCAACCAAAGTTACATCCTCATTGTCAACTCAAGCGTGCCTGTGAAGACCGCTGCCGAATTTATTCAATACGCCAAAAGCAAACCGGGCGTGTTGAATTACAACTCGGCCGGCGTTGGCAGTTCGACGCATTTGGCCATGGCGTACTTCGCCAAAACGGCTGAAATAGACATGGTGCACGTTCCCTACAAAGGCACTGCCGCAGCGGT
>CALCBL010000361.1 GCA_937897495.1 uncultured Burkholderiales bacterium | reverse complement strand
TTGCGAGAAGCCAAACTGCAACTTGAAAAATTAAGACCAGACATTCAAATAGCAGGTGATGAATTGCACCCCATGGGCAGAGTCAAAGATTTTCTGCCGTATGCCGCCAAAATCAAAGCGTCCGGTGCCCAAGCCGTGATCACTGGCAATTGGGGGAATGACCTTAGCTTCTTGGTGAAGGCCGCCAAAGACGTCGGCTATGAAGGCAAGTTTTACACCTTCTATGGCAATGCGTTGGGTGCACCTGCCGCAATGGGTGATGCTGGTGTTGGCAAGGTCTTGGCTGTTGCCGAGTGGATGCCCAATGTACCCGGCGCTGAGAGTGCCAAGTTCTACCAATCGTTCAAGCAGCGTTTTGCAAAACCTTCAGAAGACTATTTGCACTTGCGAATGCAACTCATGGTGGAGGCCTTGGCGCAATCAATCGAAAAGGCGGGTCAGACTGAGCCACTGGCGGTGGCCTTGCAACTTGAAAATGCGGAGGTGAGCATGGCGGGGCAACGCGGCAAGATGCGCGCCATGGACCACCAGTTTCAGCAGCCAATGGTGGTGGCCATGATGGCCAAGCAAGGCGGCCCTGATGTGCCATTTGATGTGGAGGGCTCGGGTTATGGCTTCAAAGTCATTCGACAATTCAAGGCTCAAGAGTTAGAGCTGCCCTCTGTTTGCAAAATGAACCGTCCTCATTCTTAAGTCCTGATTGTGAAGTGCACATGAAAAAAGCCCAGAGCTAGCTGGGTTTTTTTGCAGGCGAAGTGAAGATGATTAAGCTGGTTTGGCCAAGCCCAATTGTTCAATTAGTTTCTTTTCTTTGGGGAAGGTCTCGCGCGCATATTTGGTGTAATCCTCGTTGTTCATGTAAATCACCGACTGATCGTATTTTTCAAATGAGGCCAGCACTTTCGGGTCTTCCAAAGTGGCTTTGAAGGTGTCGTGCAGTTTCCGGGTGATGGCCGGGTCCATCCCCTTCGGCGCGCCTACGCCAAACGGTGAGTCGGACACCGTGTCGTATCCCAACTCGTTCAAGGTTGGAGCGTTGGGCCAGCGCTTGGTGCGCTTGCTACCGTATGTAGCCAGAAGGCGACAAGTTCCGGCTTCCACATGCGGGCCCCATCCTGTGGCGTCGCTGTGCGACATGATGTGGCCGCCTAAAATCGCCTGCATGCCTTCGGCATTGCCTTTGAAGGGTACGTGTTGTAATTTGATGCCAGCTTTCATTGCGAATTCTTCGACCGCCAGATGCGGCGTGGTGCCGTTGCCTGTAGAGCCATAAGTAAATTTTCCAGGGTTGGCCTTGGCGTAATCTACCAAGTCTTTGATGGACTTGATGGGTGAGTCAGACCGCACGACAATGCCAAAGGTGTAACCTGTCAGGCAGGCTACGTAGGTGAAGTCGGCCAACGGGTCGAACAGCGTTTTTTGCATATGCGGTATTCGGAGAATACCCATGGGTAGTTGTGAAAGTGTGTAGCCATCGGGCTTGGCGCTGACCAATTCATTGGGACCAAGCATGCCACCAGCACCGCCCTTGTTCTCGATGATCACCGGGTTGTTCAAGATACGAGAAGCGCTTTCGGCAATTGCCCGCATCACGGCATCGGTGGAGCCACCTGCGGGCCATGGGCAAATGAGCTTAATGGGTCTTGAAGGGAAATTGCTTTGTGCCATGGCAGGCATTGCAATGCTGACGGCGCCCGCCAAGCTGGCTTGAAGAACGTCGCGTCTGTTTAAATCAATTGTCATTTGAAAATCCAAAAATACTTGTTGACAGGATGGGTTGTGTGTTGAGCGAGCGCTGCTTATTCAGCTTTGGCGCCAGACTCTTTCACCACTTTGGCCCACTTCACAATTTCAGCAGCTTGGTATTTGGCCAGTTCATCGGAGGACGAGAGAATAGCTTCAAGCCCTAATGTTTTTAAGCGCTCTGCCACTTCAGGCAATTTGAAAACACGCAACACTTCTGCATTCAATCTGTCAATGACAGGCTTGGGCGTGTTGGCAGGGGCAAACATGGCAAACCAGGTGATGGCTTCAAAGCCGGGCAATGTTTCAGC
>CALCBL010000360.1 GCA_937897495.1 uncultured Burkholderiales bacterium | reverse complement strand
TACTGGCCGTCATTGGTTCGAGGAAACGAATGCAGCGCACACCACCCATACCACCCGACCACTTCCCTTGCCCACCCGAGCCTTCACGCAGGGCATAGCTGTCTAGTCGCACTGGAAATCGGAACTCCAAAATTTCTGGGTCCGTCAAACGTGAATTGGTCATGTGGGTTTGAACCACCGACGTGCCATTGAAACCAGAAGTCACTTGGCCCGAGTCGTCCACCATCACACCGGCGCCACTGCCACCCGAAATGGTTTCGTAGTACTGGTACTTGGCATTGCCAAAGGTGAAGTTGTTCATGGTGGGCTGACTGCCTGCCATCACACCCAAAGCGCCAAAAAGTGCATTGGTAATGCAGCTCGATGTTTCGACATTGCCCGCCACCACAGAGGCTGGAAAATTGGGATTGAGCATGCAACCTGTTGGAATGATCACCTTCAAAGGCTTCAAGCAACCCGCATTCAAAGGAATGTCGTCGTTCACCAAGCTTCTGAACACGTACAAAACTGCGGCCATGCAAACAGCGGTGGGCGCATTGAAGTTGTTAGTCTGCTGCGCACTGGTGCCCGTGAAATCAATCTCTGCACTTCGACTTTGTGCATTCACGCGAACGGCCACTTTGATTTGCGCACCGTTGTCCAAAGGCAATGTGAATTCGCCATCTTTCAAACGCGTGATGACACGGCGCACAGACTCTTCGGCATTGTCTTGCACATGGCGCATGTAGGCCTGCACCACTTCCAAACCAAATTCATCAACCATCTTGCGAAGCTCTTGCACACCTTTTTCGTTGGCCGCCAACTGTGCGCGCAAGTCCGCCATGTTTTGTTGCGGATTGCGACTGGGGTATTGACCGCTTGACAACAGGTCCAGCATGGTCTGCTCTTGCAGCACGCCTGCAGCCACCAACTTGACGTTGTTGATCTGCACGCCTTCTTCTTGAATGGTGGTGGAGAACGGAGGCATCGAACCGGGTGTGGTGCCGCCAATGTCAGCATGATGGCCGCGCGAGCCAACATAAAACTCAGGCTTTTCTGCACCTTCTAAAAACACAGGCGTGATAACCGTCACATCGGGCAAGTGGGTGCCACCATGGTAAGGATCGTTCAAGACAAAAACATCGCCACGTTGCATGTGATCTTTGTTCTCGCGAATGACCGTTTTGATGCTCTCTCCCATGCTGCCCAAATGGACGGGCATGTGCGGTGCATTGGCAATCAAATGCCCTTCGGCGCTGAACAAAGCGCAAGAGAAATCCAAACGCTCTTTGATGTTGACGGAGTAAGCAGTATTCTGAAGTTGCAAGCCCATTTGCTCTGCAATGTTCATGAACAAATTATTGAAAACCTCCAACAACACAGGGTCAACGGTGGTGCCCGCAGCGTACTTGGTTTGCCGCGCTTCCATGCGGCTTAACAGCAGATGATCAAGCGCCGTCACGTGAGCTTGCCAACCAGGCTCTACCACGGTGGTGGCATTTTTTTCTGCAATGATGGCGGGGCCTGAGAGCTGATCACCGATGCGTAAATCTTCGCGCACAAACAAGCCCGCATCCCACCAGCGAGATTCGCCATCCGATCCCGCAGTGAACATCCGAACGGTGGCACGCTTGGGTACATCGCGAACTGCATTCACGGGTTGCGGCAATTCAACAGGTGTATCGCCCTTGATGACGGCCTCTACAGAAACCGCTTCCACCATCAAGGCTTTGCCCGTCATCAAAAAAGCAAAGCGTTGGCGGTAAGCCGCTTCAAACCCTTGCGTGATTTCAGGCAAGGAACCCATGGACACCATGAGCGCCGAGTCACTGCCTTCGTACCGAACGTGAACTCGCTCATGCAACTCAATGGTGTCGCCCAAGGCTTGCTGAGACAAAGCCATGCGCGCAGCTTCACTCAAAGCCTTCAAGGGCGACAACAAGGCTGGCATGTTCTCTGGCGTTAAGCGCAACTCCACAGCCTGCTCACGAATCAAACTTTGATCGGCCAAGCCCATGCCATAGGCTGACAACACGCCGGCCAAGGGATGCACATAAACTTGTTTCATGCCCAAGGCGTCGGCCACCAAGCAAGCATGCTGGCCACCTGCACCCCCAAAGCATTGCAAGGTGTAGCGCGTGACGTCATAGCCACGGGCCACCGAAATTTTCTTAATGGCATTGGCCATTTGCTGAACTGCAATGCGCAAAAAGCCATCGGCAACTGATTCAGCTGAACGATTCATTTGCAAAGACAGCGCCGAAAATTTAGCAGCAACAGCATTGGCATCCAGTCTTTGATCGCCTTCAGGTCCAAAGACCGCCGGAAAAAAATCAGGCTGAACCTTGCCCACCAAAACATTGGCATCCGTGACAGCCAATGGACCTCCGCGTCTGTAACTGGCAGGCCCCGGATTGGCGCCAGCACTTTGCGGCCCCACGCGCAACCTAGCACCATCAAACTGCAGCAAGGAGCCGCCACCCGCTGCTACCGTGTGAATGCTCATCATGGGTGCTCGCATTCGAATACCCGCCACTTGGGTTTCAAACTCACGCTCAAACTGACCCGCATAGTGCGATACATCGGTGGAGGTGCCGCCCATGTCAAAGCCAATCACCTTGTCGTGTCCCGCACCTTCTGCCGTACGGGCCATGCCCACAATGCCGCCAGCGGGTCCACTCAAAATGGCATCTTTGCCTGCGAAGGCATGCGCATCAGTGAGGCCACCAGAGGACTGCATGAACATCAATTTAACGCCTGGCATTTCGCTGGCTACTTGATCGACATAGCGGCGCAAAATGGGCGATAAATATGCATCCACCACGGTCGTGTCGCCGCGGCTTACAAACTTCATCAACGGGCTGGTTTGATGCGAGGTGCTAATTTGGGTAAAGCCAATTTGACGGGCTAAGTCTGAAGCCAAGGCTTCATGTTGTTGATAGCGATAGGCATGCATGAACACAATGGCCACGCTGCGGATACCAGCGTCAAACTGCGCTTGCAATTGAGGGCGCAGGTGATCGACATTCAAAGACTCCAGCACATCACCTTGCGCCGACATGCGCTCTTGAGCTTCCACCACCTCGCTGTAAAGCAATTCGGGCAACACAATGTGCCTATCGAACAAACGTGGGCGGTTTTGGTAGGCAATGCGCAATGCATCGCGAAAGCCGCGCGTGGTGACCAATAAAGTGCGCTCACCTTTTCGCTCTAACAGTGCATTGGTGGCCACCGTGGTGCCCATCTTGACGCAACTCACCATTTTGGGGCTGACCGTCTCATGGGCTTTCAGGCCTAGCAAGTGCCGAATACCAGCCACCGCCGCATCTTTGTACTGATCTGGATTGTCAGACAATAGCTTGTGCGTGACCAAACTGCCATCCGGCCGCTTGCCAACAATGTCGGTGAAAGTGCCGCCTCGATCAATCCAGAATTGCCACATGTTTCTAGACGGTAAGCTCGCCATTGGTATTTCCTTTAAGTCCCGCCCTAGCTTCAGCGTTTTCCCTAATCGCATCGGCGTTGAATGAAGCAAGATGTTAATCCTTTCAGACTACACTTTGAGTTCTGCATTGCACAGTGGTCAATTGGGCCTGTATTTTGCTTCGCAGACAATGATAATCTTGCAAAGCATTTCAACTTTTTTACTCAACGGAGTTCACATGAAAAGACGTCTTCTATCCCTGGCAATGGCCACCACTGTCATTGCCTTTTCAGGCCTGACATCTGCCCAAGCCCAAACCAAGTGGGACTTGCCAGCGGCTTACCCCGCCAGCAATTTTCACACAGAGAACTTGGTTCAATTTGCCAACGACGTCGACAAAGCAACTGGTGGCAAGCTGAAAATCACAGTGCACGCCAATGCATCCCTGTTCAAAGCCCCAGAGATCAAGCGCGCTGTTCAAGGTGGTCAGGCTCAAATTGGTGAGATTTTGCTGGCCAATTTTCAAAACGAATGGCAATTGTTTGGCGCAGACGGCCTGCCATTCTTGGCCGATAGCTACGACGAATCATTCAAGCTCTACAAAGTTCAACGTCCTTTCCTCGAGAAGAAGTTAGGTGAACAAGGCATGATGTTGCTGTATTCAGTGGCATGGCCTCCGCAAGGCATCTATGTGAAAAAGCCAATCAACTCAGCAGCCGATTTGAAAGGCGTGAAGTGGCGCGCCTACAGCCCCTCTACAGCACGCATTGCAGAGTTGGTGGGCGCTCAACCCGTCACGGTTCAAGCAGCCGAGTTGTCTCAAGCCATGGCCACTGGCGTGGTTGAAAGCTACATGTCATCTGGCTCAACAGGCTACGACACCAAAACTTACGAGCACATCAAGTACTGGTATGACACGCAAGCTTGGCTTCCAAAAAATGCAGTCATCATGAACAAAGCTGCATTTGACGCCCTAGATGCCGCCACCAAACAAGCTGTATTGAAAGCCGGCGCAGATGCAGATACCCGCGGCTGGAAAGTGTCACAAGCTAAAAACGGCGAGTACATTGACTTGCTGAAGAAAAACGGCATGAACATTGTGGCGCCATCTGCTCAACTCAAAGCCGACATGAAAAAAGTGGGCGATGTGATGTTGAAAGAATGGCTAGACAAGGCAGGGCCTGAAGGCAAAGCCTTGGTAGATGCTTACAACAAGCCTTGATACACGATGCGCGTTTTTTTAAACCGCATCTATGACAGCGCCGCCGCCTTGGCGGCGCTTTTCATGTGCGCCATGCTGGTGATGGTTTTGTTGTCCATCATTGGCCGAGAGTTTAACTTTCACGTCAGAGGCACCGATGCCTACGCTGGCTACTGCATGGCTGCCAGTGGGTTTTTAGCACTCGCTCACACGCTCAAGCGCGGAGAACACATTCGCGTCACAGTTTTAATCAGTCGCTTTAAAGGCGG
>CALCBL010000359.1 GCA_937897495.1 uncultured Burkholderiales bacterium | reverse complement strand
CGCCCATGAGTTACCGTCCCTTCATTGATGTTGCTGTTGTCATGCGCCGTGAGCGCGTGCAAGGTGACATGGCCAAATGGCAGACATGGCGCTGGGTTTTAGACGACGTCACACCTCAAGAAGAAAACTTTGGCCACACGCCAAAGTGTCTGCGCGAGGGCGATGATGGCGCGCTTTGGTTGTTTCCCAATTTCAAAGTCGAACTTTTTTCAGACGATGCAGAAGGCTATCTGCTGAATGTCACCTCACCCGATCCTTGTTTCTTTGTCATGTGGCGCATGGAAGAACGAGTCGCACTGAGTGAGGAGTTGGTGGCTGTGCCCGAGCGCGTGTCGCTCAGTTATCACGATGCCGGCCGCTGGCTAGACGCGCAAGAAACCATTGAGCAAGTACCTGCCTCACCCGACATCGTTCAATGGGTGCGTGAATTTGCCAATGACCATTACACCCCCGAGGTGAAACGCCGTCAGCGGCCTCAAAGCTTTCAAGCCCTCACAGATCGTTTTGGGCAACCTGCCAAGGTGACTACCGGCGACCGTTCGGGCCGGAAAGTTGACGGCTCATGAGCCAGCCAGGCAACAACGGAGACAGCGGCAACTTCTTCAGCCGTTGGTCGCAGCGCAAGCAAGCGGTAAAACAAGGCGCTCCTTTGGCCGAACCTTTGCCAACGGCCAACGCCCAGCCACAGACAAACCCCTTACAAGCCACAACTCAAAATGGACCCCTGGCTACTCAGGCGGGTGCACTCCAAAAGAATACTGCGCCCAATTCGCAAAGCACAACAACAGAAGAGCCTGCCAAGCTTCTGACCCTGGAGGATGTCTCCAAACTCACGCCCGAATCTGATTTCACGTCCTACATGACGCAGGGCGTGTCGCCAGAAGTGCGCAACGCTGCCATGAAAAAACTCTTGGCTGACCCGCACTACAACATCATGGACGGCTTGGACATTTACATTGGCGACTACAACACCCCCGACCCATTGCCCGAGGGCATGTTGGCCAAAATGGTCGGCGCGCAATTTTTGGGTTTGGTCAAAGCGCCAGAAGATGTGGCACAGTCTGCTCCAACCGAAACACAAAATACAGAACCCTCAGAAGCAAACGACAACTTGCAAGACGAAGCCCCAAGTTCAGCCCCTATAGAAAACGATCCGGCCCCCCATGACCACACTCATTTGCGATTGCAATCAGACGATGCCCCTGCAGACCCAGAAACTGGGTCAGGCACTGGGTGAGTCGCTGACGCTGCACAGCACCCTTTGCCGCAGAGAAGCGGGCGCTTTTCAAAAGGCCATTCAGTCGGGCCAAGAAGTGGTGGTGGCCTGCACACAAGAGAAAAAACTTTTTTCAGAACTGGCCCTTCAAACTGAAGGCGCTACATCGCCCATCAAGTTCGTCAACATTCGAGAAATGGGCGGCTGGAGCCGTGATGCGCAAAACGCCAGCCCCAAGTTGGCAGCACTCTTAGCAGCAGCGCACTTGCCAGAACCAGATCCTGTGCCCGCAGTGCCGTTCAAAAGCGAAGGCCGTTTGCTGATCATTGGCCCCCTTGATCAAGCCGAAAAAGCGGCGGCCTTGGTGTCAGATGTTTTGCAGGTAGTGATCTTTTCTCAGGGTGTTGGTGAAGCCGGCGGCGCACAGA
>CALCBL010000358.1 GCA_937897495.1 uncultured Burkholderiales bacterium | reverse complement strand
CGCCTGAAAAGCCGCTTTCAACCACAACGCCATCTGCCACTGAAATAACGGGGGTGCCCGTAGGTGCGGCGTAGTCAACGCCCAAGTGCGCGCGCTGTGTGTGAAAAATGGGATGCTCGCGCATGCCAAAGCCGCTGGTGCGGCGTGAGTAAGGCATGGGAGACGCCAAGAATGCACGTCGCAGGCTGTCGCCGGTCATGGTGTAGTAAGCACCTTTTTGGCCGGGTTCTTGAAACCAAACTGCGTCGTAAGTTTTCTTGTCGTTGGTGATTTCTGCGCTGAGCAAACGGCCGGCGCGCAGTGGTTCGCCTTCTGCTTCTAGGGTTTCGTAAACCACTGAGAAAACAGCACCTTTGCGCAATGCGCGGTGGAAGTCAATTTGGCCAGAGAACACATCGGCCAATTGGCGGGTGACGCTGTCTGGTAAACGGGCTTCGTCTGAAGCCGCGTAAAGAGAAGAAGCCACTGTGCCACCAGTCATGCGAACGCTGGCTGTCAGGGGCGCCGAGTCGGTGCGAACGCTGAATTGGTTGTTGTCATTGCGCGTGATGACCATGCGCTGGAATTGGGAGTCGTTGTCGCTTTTGAGCCAGCGTGTGGTGAGCGTGAGCAGTTGTTGTTGCTCGTTGGCTTCGACCGATACGTTGCGGCCAGAGCGGTTGAGCAAAGCTTGGCGAACTTCGGGTGTTTTCCGGATGAAGGCGGCAGCCACTGAATCGACCAGTCCCAAACGGCGCAGCAGACTTTCGGCGGTGTCGGTGCCGCGGGTGATGTCGTTGCGATAGAGCTTGAGGGTTTTTTGTTCTAGTGCAGCAACTTGCTGATCTAGATTGGGTGTTTCTAAGGTTTCAACCAACATGCGGACTGGCAAATTGGAAGCATCGGGGCCAAGATTGGCAACCGCAAATGCACCGCCACCGCCGCCCAGCAACACGACGGCCAGCGCTGCTGTGACGTGCTTGGGATGACGCGCGACAAAAGCCCGCAGCGTTTCGCTGTGGGCTTTGGCCAATGCCCACAACGCTAGCGCGTAGGGCTTGGCAATCGTCAAAAAGTGCTTGATGAAATTCATGCGTTCCGTAAAAACTCAAGAATGCTTTTGTAGGTGGTCCAACAATAGCAAGCTCAGCCCTTAAAATAGGGCAAACAATTCCCGCCATTCTAACGCCAAACACGCAAGGCGAATACTGGAAAACCCTAATGAATTCAACCGTTCCGAACCAATTTCCAGTGACAGATGCTGTCAAAGAGGCTTTGGCTGTGACTTTGAGGGGCTGTGATGAGCTCATTCCGCAGGATGACTGGGTCAAAAACCTGGCCAAATCTGAAGCCACCGGGGTTCCTTTGCGCATTAAGTTGGGCCTAGACCCTACGGCGCCCGACATCCACGTGGGACACACCGTGGTGCTGAACAAAATGCGCCAGTTGCAAAATTTGGGTCACCAAGTCATCTTTTTGATCGGCGACTTCACCAGTCTCATTGGCGATCCATCGGGCCGCAATTCCACTCGCCCACCTTTAACGCCTGAGCAAATCAAAGCCAATGCCGAAACGTATTACCGCCAGGCCAGCTTGGTTCTTGACCCCACCAAAACTGAAATTCGCTACAACTCCGAATGGAGTTTGCCGCTAGGGGCTATGGGCATGATTCAACTTGCGGCCAAGTACACCGTGGCGCGCATGATGGAGCGAAACGATTTTCACGATCGTTTCAAGGCCGGCACGCCCATCAGCGTGCACGAATTTTTGTACCCGCTCATGCAGGGTTACGACTCGGTGGCTTTGAAGTCTGACCTTGAGTTGGGCGGTACCGATCAAAAGTTCAATTTGCTCATGGGCCGACATTTGCAAGCCGAATACGGCCAAGAGCCGCAATGTATTTTGACCATGCCTTTGCTCGAAGGTTTGGATGGCGTGGACAAGATGTCCAAGTCAAAGAACAATTACATTGGTATCAGCGAAGAGCCCAACACCATGTTTGCCAAGGTTTTGTCTATCTCTGACGTGCTCATGTGGCGTTGGTATACCTTGCTGTCGTTCAAGTCCATGGCCGACATTGAGATGTTGAAGAAGCAAGTGGCTGACGGTTTGAATCCGAAGGAAGCCAAAGTGGCTTTGGCCAAAGAAATTACGACGCGCTTCCATGGTGCAGCGGCGGCCGATGCGGCCGAGCAAGACTTTATCAATCGAAGCAAGGGCGGCGTGCCCGATGAAATTCCAGATGTGAGTTTGAGTGGCGCACCATTGGGCATTGGTGCATTGCTCAAAATGGCGGGCTTGGCGCCTTCGGGTTCTGAAGCCAGTCGTTTGATCGATGGCGGTGGCGTTCGCATTGACTCATCTGTAGTCAGCGACAAGGGCTTGAAGTTAGAGGCCGGCACGTATGTCGTTCAGGTGGGCAAACGCAAATTTGCGCGTGTGCATTTGAGTGCTTGATGCATTTCCTTTGATGTGGCGCTTAGCGTTTGTCACGGATGTGCGTTAACCTGAAGCCATGATCTCAAAATTACCTGCATGGTCGCCACGCACTTTGTTGTGGGCCTCTGTGGTGGTGGCCATCATCACCATCGGCCTTAAAACAGGCGCTTGGTTGATCACTGACTCTGTCGGTTTGCTGTCGGATGCCATGGAGTCCTTGGTCAATTTGGCCAGTGCTATTTTTGGGTTGATGATGGTCACGGTGGCCGCGCAACCCGCTGACGAAGAACATCCTTATGGGCATCACAAAGCAGAATATTTTTCATCTGGCTTTGAAGGCATCTTGATCATCGTGGCCGCGTTGGCCATTATCTGGACCGCCAGCCATCGCATTTTTGACCCCAAACCCATTGAGCAAGTAGGCTGGGGCTTGGCTTTGTCTGTGGGCAGTTCGGCTTTGAATGGCTTGTTGGCGTGGGTGATGTTTGATGCCGCCAAAAGGCATCGGTCCATTGCCTTGGAAGCCGATGCCAAGCATTTGGTCACCGATGTGTGGACATCTATTGGCGTGGTCATTGGCATTGGTTTGGTCAGCATCACGGGCTGGTTGTGGCTGGATGCTGTGGTGGCCATTGGTGTGGCGCTGAATATTTTGAAAGAGGGTTTTCATCTAATTTGGCGATCTTCACAAGGCCTCATGGATGAAGCAGTAGAGCCTGAAGTTATTGCGCAAATCAATGAAACATTGGCCGGATTTGCGCACCATCGCGATGACATTTCCATCATTCGCTTTGACCATGTGACCACGCGCAAAGCTGGACAACGCCGATTTGTAGACATGCACATGCACATGCCAGCCTCTTGGTCTTTGGGCCGCGCCGCTGCGCTCCGCGCCAGTGTAGAGCAGGCCTTGATGAGCGCGGTTCCAGGTTTGCGAGCCTCTATTCAGCTGCTACCTTCAGACGTAGAAGCGCATTTCGACGCTGAAAGAGACTTG
>CALCBL010000357.1 GCA_937897495.1 uncultured Burkholderiales bacterium | reverse complement strand
TGGACGCCATGGTCAGCTTCAAGGCCTTGGACGAGCAAATCATCATGCGCGTGGTCGACAAGTTCTTGTTGCAGCTTGAAACACAGTTGTCTGAGAAGAAAGTTGATGTCACGTTCAGCGACAACTTGCGCAAGTTCTTGGCCAAAAAAGGCTTCGACCCGCTCATGGGCGCAAGACCGATGCAGCGCTTGATTCAAGACACCATTCGCAAGGCCTTGGCAGACGAATTGTTGTTTGGTCGATTGATCGATGGCGGCCGTTTGAGCGTCGACTTGGACGACAAAGACGAAGTCTTGCTCGACATTCAGCCAACGCCGAAAAAAGAAGGCCGCAACTCAAAGTCTGAGCCGCACGAGCCTGAAGAGGCAACCGCTAATTAAGGTAAGGGCAACAAATCAAAAAGCCGGATTTCGTCCGGCTTTTTTTCGTTTAGCGTTTGCGCCCCCCCAAGATGCCGCCTAAAACACCTCGAACAATTTCCCGGCCCACGCTAGAGCCAATGGTTCTAACCGCAGATTTCACCATGGCTTGGGCCAAGCCATCGTGTTTAGCCCCCCTTGGGCCTGTGCGGCCAAATAAAACCTCTCCTAGGCCGCCTAAAAGGGCGTTGCCACCCTGCTCATTGTTAGATGCAGGGGCGTTAGCGTTGTTACTTCCTGGTTCCTTACGAGGCGCTTCAGGGGATGCTGCCGAGTGCGCCCCTTTGAGGATTTCATAGGCAGACTCACGGTCAATGGTTTTTTCGTAAACGCCCGCGACCAATGAGTTGTCAAGCAATGCTTTTCGCTGCTCTGGCGTGATGGGCCCCAATTGACTACCGGGCATGATGACAAAGGCTTGTTCGGTAATACCTGGCCGACCTTTTTCATCAAGGAAGCTGACCAAGGCTTCGCCCACAGCCAATTCAGTGATTACTTTCTCGATGTCTAAATTTGGATTGGCGCGCATGGTTTGGGCGCTTGCCTTCACTGCCTTTTGATCGCGTGGCGTGAAGGCCCTCAATGCATGCTGAACCCGATTGCCCAGTTGGCCTAACACTGTTTCTGGCACATCCAATGGATTTTGGGTGACGAAATAAACACCTACGCCTTTCGATCGAATGAGGCGAACCAACAGTTCCATCCGTTCAATGAGCACTTTGGGCGCCTCATTGAACAGCAAGTGCGCTTCGTCAAAGAAAAATACCAACTTCGGTTTTTCTGAATCACCAATTTCGGGCAATTGCTCAAACAGTTCAGACAGCAACCAAAGCAAGAAGGTGCCGTACAGCCTGGGGGCGTTC
>CALCBL010000356.1 GCA_937897495.1 uncultured Burkholderiales bacterium | reverse complement strand
CGCATAGACCTACGCAGGGTGCTGGCACAACTTTGATTTTACTGGTACCTAGCGATGCTTTCAGATTGTTAAGCAGTGTGGCAGCGCCAGCCATCTCGCAACTGAGGCCGTCGCACACACGCAGTGTGAACTGAGGGGCTTGCTCACCCTCGCGAATCACTTCAAAGTGGTGGTAGAACGTGGCAACTTCATACACTTCAGCCATAGAGATGTTCATCAGCTTGGCCAAGGCCACCAAGTGACGCTCGTGCAAACCGCGGAAGGTATCGTTGATTTTGTGCAATTGCTCGATGAGTAAATCGCGGCGCTGCTTTAAAACTTCCGAATCAAGTAATAGCAAAGCTCGCACTTCTTGCAAAGAAGTTTCATCCGCCTGGCGTCCTTTAAGTTGGCTCTTTTGTCGGATTTTCAAGCTCATGTCATTGACACTTGCAAAAGCAACGACAGACTGTGAATTGGAGTTTTGGTTAGCCATGCTCCTGCGATTCAAAGAAACTTGAAGCCCATCCTAAGAGCTTTCCGCATGATGGGCAAGACTTGTCCGGGCATCATGAGCATGGCGGCAAAGTCAAATTGCGTTTTGACCACACCCCGCTCGTGGCTGAATTCCTTGAAACCGTAGTGTCCGTGTGCGCGGCCAATGCCTGAATTGTTAACACCGCCGAAAGGCAAATTGCCTTGCAAGAACTGCAAGAGTGAATGGTTCACGCAAGCGCCACCCGATGTAATTTGCGTTAAGGTTTTGTCAATGTTGGCATTGGTTTGGCTGTAGATGTAATACGCCAATGGTTTGGGCCCAGCATTGATGCTGGCAATCACTTGGTCTAAATCTGTGTAGCCAATGATGGGCAGCAAAGGGCCAAAAATTTCTTCTTCCATGATTTTGGCGTCTGCCGGAATTTGGTCCAACAAAGTTGGTTGCACAAAACAGCTGGCTTCATCGACACCACCGCCCTCCAAGGTCCGAGCACCACGGGCCTGTGCATCGTCAAGCAGGTACTTGATGCGAGCAGTGTGTCTGGCGTTGACCATGTGCGCCAAATGAGGGTTGCTGGCTTGTTCTTTGAGTGAGGTGCCGTAAGCCTTTTTGATTTCTTTTTTGCACAACTCAAGCCATTTGTCTTTGACGCTTTCGTGCACAAACACGTGATCGGGGGCAATGCAGGTTTGACCAGCGTTGGCAAACTTCGACCAAATAATGTTGCGGGCTGCCAACTTTAAATTGGCACTGGCATCAACGATGGTGGGGCTTTTGCCGCCCAACTCCAAGGTGACGCTGGCCAAGTTTTTGGCAGCCGCCGCCATGACATGCTTGCCAATGGCAGGGCTACCGGTAAAGAACACATGGTCAAAGGGCAAGGCCTGCAGGCCCTGGGCCACATCGGCTTCGCCTTCAATGACCGCCACTTCGTTTTCTGGAAACACTTCGCGCAACACCTTGGCAATCAGGCCCGACAAATGCGGCGTGAGTTCTGAGGGCTTCACAATGGCCGTGTTGCCCGCTGCAATGGCCGAGATAAGAGGGCCCAAGGTGAGGTTGACGGGGTAATTGAAAGGCCCAATGATTAGGCAGCGTCCACGGGGCATGGATTGCACATAACTGCTGGTGCCAAGCGTCAGCAATGTGGGCCAAACTTTTTGTGGCTTCATCCATTTTTTTAAATTTCGAATGGCGTCGTTGGCTTCCAAGCAGATAGGCAAGATTTCAGCCAAATCGACTTCGCCGGCCGGCTTTTTGAAATCGGCATAGGCTGCTTGATACCAATCTTCAGTATGCGCAATGACGGCATCTCGCAACTTGCGAATTTTTTCAATGCGCTCATTGGCCGTGGAGCTTCTAAGGCGAAGTGCCGTGGCAGCATGCGACTCAAAAACTTGTTGCATTTGAACTGTAGGGCTTT
>CALCBL010000355.1 GCA_937897495.1 uncultured Burkholderiales bacterium | reverse complement strand
CGCACAAGGAAGTGGCTATTTTGTCCACTTGCAATCGAACAGAAATTTACTGTGCAGGTGATGAGGTTCACATACCCCAAACACTGAGTTGGTTGGCAGATGCGGGCCAAACACAAGTCGATGTTTTGGCTAGGCACACCTACCGATTTGAAGGCGATGCATCGGCGCGGCATGCGTTTCGAGTCGCCAGCGGCCTCGACTCGATGGTCTTGGGCGAGTCGCAAATTTTGGGACAACTCAAAGAAGCCGTGCGCACGGCCAGCGACTCAGGTGCTTTGGGCACCACGCTCAACCAATTGTTTCAGCGCTCCTTTGCGGTGGCCAAGGAAGTCAGAAGCACCACGGAAATTGGCGCGCACTCCATCAGCATGGCAGCGGCCGCAGTGCGCTTGGCAGGGCGTATTTTTGAAAACATCAAAGAAACCAATATTTTGTTTGTGGGCGCCGGTGAAATGATTGAGTTGTGCGTGGCGCACTTTGCAGCCAAGTCGCCCAAAACCATCACGATTGCCAACCGCTCTGCCGAACGGGCCGATCTGCTTGCACAAGTACACGGGGGTCGAAGCATTTCCTTGGCAGATCTGCCAAAACGTTTACACGAGTTTGACATCGTCATCAGTTGCACCGCCAGCACCTTGCCCTTGATTGGCTTGGGCGCTGTTAAAAGTGCTTTGCGCACTCGGAAAAGCAAACCCATTTTCATGGTCGATTTGGCGGTGCCGCGCGACATCGAGCCCGAGGTCAAAGACCTTCGCGATGTGTACCTTTACACCGTGGACGATCTGACCGAAGTGATCAACAGCGGCCAAGTGCACAGACAAGCTGCCGTGGTCGACGCTGAAGTGATCATTGACGATGGCGTGCAAAAATTCATGACTTGGCTGGCACAACGCAAAGACGTCCCCTTGATCCAAGACCTGAATATTCAAGCGGACAGTTGGCGTCAGGCGGAAGTGATGCGTGCGCGCAAATTGCTCGACAAAGGTCAGAGCATTGAAAGCGTTTTAGAGTCGCTTTCGGTGGGCATGATGAAGAAAATGCTGAACGGCCCCCTGCGTGAGTTGAATCACGCAGAAGAGCCGCAAAGAATAAAGGCCCGCGAGGCTGTCAAACAAATGTTTTTAAGGCCTTGACGGTGCACTTGGAGAGGTTCGGAGTGGTCATTGAATGTGCACACTCCGAAAGAGCTTTAGCCCTTCTTGGCCCAAGCAGAGCACCAGCCATTGCCGTGGACTTGCTTGCCTGCAAACAAGGGGCAACCGCCAGCTGGATCAGTGGCTTTGGCTTGGTACAAAGCGCAGTTGTTGCATTTTTGTGCAGCAGCGTGCTTAGGGAATTTTTTCGCGTCAACTTTGGTGGTGTCAGCGGCATAACCCAAAGCAGCAGCCTGCGGGTCTTTTTCGTTGACCATGGCTTGGGCCAGGGCTTGTTGAGCTGCCAATGCAGTGCTACCCAAAGCTACTTGCATCATGAATACGCGGCGATTGGTTTGTTTCATAAAATTTCCAATGAGGTTGCTAAAAATCTGAACCGACGAATATTAACGTTAAAAATGAAAGTTTGTTGGGGGCACTTAGCCGAACAGCGATAGATTTCTTCGGGGAGTTATTTCAAATTGCGAAGTTGAGCAGGCAGCTTAAGGCGGCTGAACGATTTCTGGTACTCCAGTATGAGGAAGCCGCCTTAAGCTGTCTGCTCAACCCCTCCTGAATCAGGGACAATCGACCCCAATCTTTATGAATCCATCTCCCACCCCCGCCCCAATTTCGCCATCCGAGCCCGCAATGGCTTTGAATGCTTCGCTCATGACTTCGTTGGAGAAGCGCTCCAGCATTTCTCTGGCGGCCATTTATGGCTTGCGCATGCTGGGCTTGTTTTTGGTGTTGCCTGTATTTGTCATT
>CALCBL010000354.1 GCA_937897495.1 uncultured Burkholderiales bacterium | reverse complement strand
TGTGCCAACGTCATCCCACCTTTATGGCATTTCATACACAAGCGCAGGCAATTGGCTGGCCGTCGGCGCAGGCGGCACCATTCTGACCAGCGGTGATGGCTTGACATGGACAGCTCAAAAGTCAGGCAGCTCAGCTGACCTCAAAGGCGTTGGTTCAATGACAAACTTCACCAACAATGTCACCAGTTATCAATTCATTGTTGTTGGCGCCAACGGCACCATCTTGAGCAGCCCTGACGCTATCACATGGACAGCACAGAGTGCCAATACCACTGCCAATTTCAATGCGCTGTCCACCACCAATCAGTTCTTGGCCGTAGGTTCAGGCGGCACTGTTGTGATCAGTTTGGATGGCATCACTTGGAAGTCTCAGGCAAGCAAAACCACGGCCAATTTCACCAATTTGCTAAGAGCTCAAAACATGTACATTGCAGTCACCAACACGGGCGGCATCATTTACTCCAAATAAAACGCAACTGAGGTATCGCCTCTCTTGCCCCCCAAAAAAAGGCCTTCATCTGAAGGCCTTTTTTTTCAAGAATCAAGCTTCAATGTGAAGCTCTTGAATTTTTCGAGTAATGGTATTGCGACCAATACCCAACTTAACAGCCGCTTCAATGCGTCGTCCGCGGGTGGTCGCCAGTGCTGCTTGAATGAGCAAGGATTCAAAGCGTTTGGTCAGGACGTCCCACACGTCTTGGCGATCTGTCCCTAACAGCTGCAAAGCCTCCACCTCTAACGCGCTCTCCCAACCTGCATGTGCGCCTAAGTTCACCAGAGCGGGCGATGTACCGACAGCGGCAGCTAGCGGTGTACTCTCGCTCAATGGGATCAATTCTCCAACTGCCATTGCACCTTGAGGCGTTGCATTCATGGAATGGTTGTGCGACAAAACTTCCGGCGGCAGGTCCTTGGCCTCAATCATTTGGGCTGGTGCCATCACAGTCAGCCAATGACAAATATTTTCCAATTGGCGAACGTTGCCTGGGAAATTAAAGTGTCCCAAAATTTCAAGCGCTTGCTCTGAAATTCGCTTGGGCTCAACACCCAATTGCTGCGCACTTTGCAGCAAGAAGTGCTTGGTTAAAACTTGAACGTCTTCTCTGCGTTCACGCAAAGCAGGCAAACGCAGTCGAATGACATTCAGGCGGTGAAACAAGTCTTCTCGGAACACGCCTTCTTTAACCCTTTGCTCTAAATCTTGGTGTGTGGCAGCAATGACTCGCACATTGGCCTTCACCGAAGTGTGCCCGCCCACTCTGTAAAAGTGCCCATCGGACAAAACGCGCAACAAACGTGTCTGAAGGTCAAAAGGCATGTCGCCAATTTCATCTAAAAACAGGGTGCCGCCTTCTGCTTGTTCAAACCTGCCGCGCCTTGATGTTTGAGCGCCCGTAAATGCACCTCGCTCATGACCGAAAAGCTCACTCTCCAACAGGTCTTTCGGAATGGCCGCCGTATTGATGGCCACAAAAGGGCCGTTGGCTCTGGGGGAATGCTTGTGCAATGCACGGGCCACCAGTTCCTTGCCGGAACCAGATTCGCCGGTGATCATGACCGTTACATTGCTTTGCGACAATCGTCCAATGGCTCTGAAAACATCCTGCATGGCGGGCGCTTGACCCATCATCTCTGGCGTCGCCGCCATGAGTTCCTCAGCCACTTCTTCGCGCTGACTTTCTTCAAGCGCGCGTCGAATCAGCTCAATGGCCTTGGGCAAGTCAAAAGGCTTAGGCAGATATTCAAAAGCGCCATTTTGAAAAGCCGAAACAGCACTGTCCAGATCAGAAAAGGCCGTCATGATGATGACTGGCAATGCAGGCAGTTGCTGCTTGACTTGCGTCAACAAATCCAAGCCCGATCCACCTGGCATGCGAATGTCACTGACCAAGACCTGAGGGCCTTCACTGCCGTCTTCTGTGGCCAGCGCAGCAAGGACTTCACGCGGATTGGTAAAACTGCGAGTACTCAAGCCTTCGCGAAGGAGAGCCTTCTCCAAGACGAATCGGATGGATTGGTCATCGTCTACGATCCAGATAGGCTTCATGTGACTTAACTTTCTCTAAAAGGAATGCACAGTCTGCTAACAGATCAGGGCAACGGAATCAAAATTTTGAAATCTGTTCGACCCGGCACGCTTTCACACTCAATCATGCCGTGGTGCTGCTGAACAAAGGTCTGCGCCAAAGTGAGACCTAAGCCAGAGCCGCCTTCTCTTCCAGAAATCAGTGGGAAGAAAATTCGGTCTTTGATAGAGTCTGGAACACCAGGCCCGTTGTCTATCACATGCAATTCCAATGCCAGTCGATAACGCTGTTTGCCAAATGTCACTTGGCGGGTAATTCGCGTCTTAAAAGTAAGTTGAGCATCGCCCTCAGTCACCCGATCTGACAAGGCTAAAGCTGCGTTGTGAGCGATGTTTAAAACAGCCTGAATAAGCTGCTCCCTGTCGCCTCTGAATTCGGGAATGGAAGTGTCGTAGTCTCTGATGACCCGCAAACCTTTTGGAAATTCAGCCACAACAAGTGAGCGCACTCGCTCACAAACTTCATGGATATTGACATCTCCCACCATGTGGGGCCGGCGATGCGGTGCCAACAGCCGGTCAACCAAGAGTTGCAAACGATCGGCTTCTCGAATGATGACCTGGGTGTATTCGGTCAGCTCCTTGGACTCCATTTCCATTTCGAGCAGCTGCGCAGCACCGCGAATACCACCCAATGGGTTCTTGATCTCATGGGCTAGATTTCGAATGAGCTCTTTGTTGGCTTGAGCCTGGTCAATCAGCCGCTCTTCTCTGTCCTGCCGAGTTTGCTGCTGAATAGGCAGTAATTCAATGATCACTTCGTCAGATTGATCGGACTGCGCCACGATCACATGAACAGGAAGTGACTCCTCTGGATTGATGCGCAACAACTCGGCGTCGTAGCGCAATGCCGCAAATTCATTGGCCTTGGCGCCAGAAAGTGCATGCAACAAGGGCTTGGGATCTGAAAAGAAATTCAAAAAGGACTCTCCCTCCAAACTTCTTCTGGACTGACCCATCACGTCCTCTAATTCTGAGTTAACAAAGACGACAGTGCCATTGCTTTCCAAGACGGCAATGGGGGTGGCCAACCAATCGAAGGCCTGAAAGCGATGATTTTGTGAAGCACTTGTCACATTCATATTTTGCGCTTGCGAGCCAATAGAGCTGGTGGAACTCAATTTGGATTGATTTGAAATTTTTGCCATCTGAATTTCACTTAGATGGCACCGAGGCCAATTGAGATGTGTGACGACTCAACTCTCTTTTCAAAGCCATCAGGTCACGTGCCATGCGCTCAATTTGAATTTGCATATCCGCAACACGGCGCTTGTATTGCGGGTTTTGCAAAGACTCGCCCTCTTGAAGGGCTGGCTGACCTCCATTAAAAACTCGCACCATTTCGGCATGCTTGGCGCTGAGTTTCTGCCACTCATCCTCCAAAACAGTGCGCGCTTGAACATTTCGCTGAAGCGCATCTTGTGGTTTGGTGGGTGGGATCGAAATGCGCTCAGCAGCAGTGCCAGAAACCGCCGAGACAGGCTTTGGAGACTGACCATTTTGAACACGCGTTCCCTCGATTTGAGTCGGATTTGAAATCAGCAGTTTTTGGCACTGACTGGGGTCATTCGGTTGATTGGTTATTTCTTGGCCACACTTGTAGACAGCTTGATCGGCCAACGCCAAACCTGCGAACCATGGCAATGCCATGAGCAGTATGTGCCATTGAAATTTCACCGATCTCAAGCCTACAAGCATGTCTCAAAAATCTTTCTTGAATGAAAAAGGACGGCCTGAGCCGTCCTTTTCGGGGTCGGGCTCAGCTGCCCAAACTCGCTGCAAATTACAGTGAGTAGTACATCTCGTATTCGATGGGGTGCACGGCTTGACGGAAGCGTGTGACTTCGCCCATTTTCAATTCAATGTAAGCGTCGAGCATGGAGTCTGTGAACACGCCACCTTTTGTGAGGAAGGCGCGGTCTTTGTCCAAATACTCCAGAGCTTGGTCTAAGCTGTGGCAAACGGTTGGCACCAATGCATCTTCTTCGGGCGGCAAATGGTACAAATCTTTGGTAGCAGCTTCGCCTGGATGGATCTTGTTTTCCACACCGTCCAAACCAGCCATCATCAGTGCAGAGAAGCACAGGTAGGGGTTGGCCATTGGATCTGGGAAGCGCGCTTCAATGCGGCGACCTTTGTCAGAAGCAACGTGAGGAATGCGAATCGAAGCAGAACGGTTGCGGCTAGAGTAAGCCAACTTCACAGGGGCTTCAAA
>CALCBL010000353.1 GCA_937897495.1 uncultured Burkholderiales bacterium | reverse complement strand
GGCCATGCGCGGTCGAACCACCTTGGTCATTACACATCGACTTGCTACTGTGCAACAAGCTGACAACATTTTGGTCTTAGAGCACGGCCGCTTGGTGGAGCAAGGCCAGCACGCAGCGCTGGTTGAAATGGGCGGCGTCTATGCCGGTTTGGCGGCGCTTCAGTTCAACGCTTAATTCAAGCTTGGGGTCGCAAAGCCCGATAAGCGCCTTTGCCTCTCAGCTTCAATTCAGTGCCCCTCAAAGTTCACCAATGTGAACAAGGGCAATCCTGCGGCTTTCAGTTTTTCTGATCCGCCTAGTTCTGGCAAATCCACAATGGCCGCACCTTCAATCACTTCAGCTCCCAGTTTTTCGAGGAGCTTCATGCCCGCCATCATGGTGCCACCGGTTGCGATCAAATCATCAATCAACAAGACTCTTTGACCTGGCTTGACCGCATCGGTGTGCAACTCAACGGTGGCCGTGCCGTATTCCAATTCATAGGTTTCTTCCACCGTGGTGAAAGGCAACTTTCCTTTTTTGCGAACAGGTACGAAGCCAACGTTCAATTCATAGGCCACCACAGCCCCCAAAATAAAGCCGCGCGCATCGAGGCCGGCCACCACATCGGGCCGCATGGCAGGTGACATGTAGCGATGGACAAAGGCATCGATCAGCACACGAAACACCCTTGGATTTTGAAGCAAGGGTGTGATGTCTCGAAACTGCACGCCCGCTACCGGCCAATCGGGCACGGTGCGAATGTTCTTGCGTAAATAATCATTCACCGACAATGCCATTTCGTCGGTGGCACCCATTGCCCGCTCACCCCTCATTGAACCCAATCCTTGACTCATCTTGCGCACTCCACGACGACAACCCGTCGAAAGCAACATCATAGTCACGCTTTTGGCCATCACTCGCTAAAATACACCCATGTCATTCAACCCAGACCAAGCCCTCCAACTCGCACGCGAGACTTTGGACATTGAGGCACAAGCCCTGATCGGACTCAAATCCCGTTTGGACCATCGCTTTTCACAAGCCGTTCAGATGATGCTCAACGTCAAAGGCCGCGTGGTGGTCACCGGCATGGGCAAGAGCGGGCACATTGGCTCCAAAATTGCAGCCACCTTGGCGTCTACAGGCACACCGGCCATGTTTGTTCACCCGGGCGAGGCCAGCCACGGCGACCTCGGCATGATCAAAGCCGTCGACATCGTATTGGCCATCTCAAACAGCGGAGAAAGCGACGAGCTTGTTTCCATCCTGCCCGTCTTGAAACGACAAGGCGTGCCCTTGATTGCCATGACCGGCGGCATGAACTCGGCGCTGGCCAAACACGCCGATGTGGTTTTAGACAGCAGTGTCGACAAAGAGGCTTGTCCTTTGAATTTGGCACCCACTGCCAGCACCACGGCGCAATTGGCCTTAGGTGATGCTTTGGCTGTCGCGCTGCTAGACGCTCGCGGTTTCAAAGCCGAAGACTTTGCGCGTTCACACCCGGGTGGCTCTTTGGGTCGTCGCTTGCTGACGCATGTTGAAGACGTCATGCGCAAGGGCGATCAGGTGCCGCATGTCTTAGCTGATGCGAGCTTTACCGAGCTCATGCGTGAAATGAGCCAAAAAGGTTTGGGCGCCTCCGCCATCGTCGACGAACATCACAACATCTTGGGAATCTTCACAGATGGTGATTTAAGGCGCCTCATCGAAAAAGGTGTTGACTTGCGCGCACTGCATGCCAAAGAGGTGATGCATGCCAATCCGCGAACTGTTCTGCACGATGCATTGGCTGTAGAGGCGGCCGAACTCATGGAGCAATTCCAAATTACCAGCGTTTTGGTGGTCAATGATTCTGGCGCCTTGTGTGGCGCCCTCAACAGCAATGACCTCATGCGCGCTAAAGTCATCTAAGCACTTTTCACTGGCCGCCCCAACACCATGCAAATCATTCAACCCGCGCTCCATTTCCCCCCAGAGCTGCTGCTTCAAGCGCAAGGCATCAAAGTGGTCTTTTTTGATGTGGATGGTGTTTTAACAGACGGCGGCTTGTACTTTTCTGAGCAGGGTGAAACACTCAAACGTTTCAGCACCCTAGATGGCCATGGTTTAAAACTTTTAAAACAAGCTGGCATCACGCCGGTGATCATCACGGGCCGAGACTCTGCGCCCCTGAGGGTCAGGCTCAAAGCGCTTGGCATTGAGCATGCCAAATTTGGCACGGAAGACAAACTGCCTGCTGCCGAGGACTTTTTAAAAACCCTTGGCTTTGGATGGCACCAAGCTGCCGCCATGGGCGATGATTGGCCCGATCTGCCCATGCTGCAACGTGCTGCCCTTTCGTGTGCACCCATCAATGCCCACGCACAAGCACTGGCCCTTGCACACTTTGTCACAAGCCGCCAAGGCGGCTTTGGCGCCGCCAGAGAATTGTGTGATTTGCTGGTGCTTGCAAGTGGGCAATATGCACCCTTGCTTGCGCGTGTCGGTTCTTCATCGTCTGCATGATGAATTCATTCCGGCGCCTCCTAGATCGTTTGTCTCTTTACTTGCCAGCCATTCTCATGGCCGTATTTGCCTTGGGCAGTTGGTGGCTTGTCCGAAGTCTGCCAAGTTTCTTCAATGAAACGGCTGCCCCATCGGTTCGCCATGAGCCTGATTATTTTTTGCAGATTTTTTCTGTCAAATCCTTTGACAGTCAGGGCCGCCTGATGCGAGAGCTAAGTGGCGAGCACGCTCAACATTTTCCTGACACAGACACGCTTGACATTCAAAAAGTGCAACTGCGCGGACACAGCCAGGAGGGTCAGCATGTCACTGCTGTTGCAGACCAGGCTCTGGCTAAAGGGGACGGCACGCAAGTGACCTTGGTTGGCAACGTGCACATTTCTCAGCCCGCAAGCTCAAGCGCCAATGGTCCTCGGCCTGCAACAGAAATGCGCAGCCAAGAAATCAAAGCGTTCGTCAAGGATGAGCGCTTGGTGAGTGAGGTGCCCGTTGAAGTTCGGCGCGGCAAAGATCTGTTCACAGCTGAAAAAATGCAAATGAACAGCAAGACAGGTGAATATGAATTGAGCGGCAGAGTTCGGGGCCTTGTCCAAGCTGCCAAACCTTAAAGACAACTTCTTTCTCGAAACGAGCATCTCAGAAACACCTCTATGTGCCCCCAACATGAAAAAAGCCCTGCATGCAGGGCTTTTTTGTGTCTCACACCCGAGAGTGTGAGTGCAGATGTAAACAGCGATTAATAACCGCCGCCGCCTTCGCGACGACCGCCACCACCATTGCCACCGCCGCCGCCACGTGGGCCTGAGCCGTACGGGCTACGGAAGCCAGACTCGCCGCCGCCGCCTTCACGACGACCACCGCCACCGCCGCC
>CALCBL010000352.1 GCA_937897495.1 uncultured Burkholderiales bacterium | reverse complement strand
GCCGGCGACGTGGTCATTCACGCTGATTTGGGCGACAACAAATGTTTCAGCCGCGAATTGATCACTGAGAATTTTGAGGCAGAGTTTGCCAAAGCCGACGTGGTGGTGGAAAAGGTTTACGAATTCAGTCGACACACTGGCGTGACCAACGAACCACGCGGCATTTTGGCAGACTACAACCCTGCCGAAAACTTGCTGACGGTTTACCAAGGCACGCAAACGCCCAACATGATGCAAGATATATTTTCGCGTCATCTGGGCATTCCCGAATCCAATGTGCGTGTCATTTGCAAAGATGTGGGCGGCTCGTTTGGCATCAAGGTCCATGTCTACCCCGATGAAATGGCCACCGCTGCCATATCCGTCATGCTCAAGCGCCCTGTTAAATTTTCAGCCGACAGAATTGAGTCTTTTCTAACTGACATCCACGCGCGCGAACACAAAGTCAAAATCAAACTGGCCTGCACCCACCAAGGCGACATCATTGCCTTTGACTTGAACGACTTAACAGGCATAGGCCCCTACTCTGTCTACCCCCGCACCAGCGGCATTGAAGGCAACCAAGTGGTCAACCTGACGGGCGGCCCCTACAAACACAAGCACTACAAAGCCAAGCTAGATGTGGTCTTCACCAATAAGAACGTCACCTGTCAATATCGCGCAGTAGGCCACCCCATTGCCATGGCTGTCACGGAAGGCATTGTCGACGAAGCCGCTAGAAAAATTGGCATGGACCCTGCAGAGTTCAGGCGCAGAAATTTAATTGCAGACGACGCCTACCCCTACACCTTCCCTTCTGGTGTGAAGTTTGAAAAGCTGTCACACCACCAGTGTCTAGATCAACTCATGACCCTGATGGACTACAAAGGCTTGCGTCAAGAGCAAGCAAATTTGCGCGCCCAAGGCATTTACCGCGGCATAGGTTTGGCCGCCATGATTGAAGTCACCAACCCCTCCCCTGCTTTTTACGGTGTGGGTGGTGCTCGCATCTCAGCGCAAGATGGCGCCACCATTC
>CALCBL010000351.1 GCA_937897495.1 uncultured Burkholderiales bacterium | reverse complement strand
AAGGATGAATCGTTGTGGCTCATAGAGATTTCAAGGCTTGCAAAATATGTTGAACTTGAAGTGCTATGGGCGCAGGTACTTCGCGTTTCTGCTTCAAAACATCTTCAATGTAGGCGGCCGTTTCAGCCGCGTTGGGTTGAGGTAGTTCAGGAACGCTTTGAAGTGCACCAGCTTGCGCGGCTTGAACAGTTTGTGTACGGCCACCGTGAAAGAAATCCATTTGAGGCGTGCGACGCGCATCGGCAACAGGCTCGCCTTCAGTGCCTCTGAGCAAGAAAGCAGAGGCCTCTGTTAATTTGAAAGTTTGGGCCATGGAGACGGCATATTCTGGGTGCGTGTAGCTGCTGACAACGAGCGCCGAGCCTTGGCAAGGATTCATGAGCTTGACCAAACTGTGCGCGGGATTGCGCAGATTGACCACGCGGCGAACATCGAGCAGCTTTTTCAAAGCGGGGCTCAGCACTTCGGTGGGTACGAGGTTCAAACCAGCCTGAGCTTGATCGACGGCGGTCAGAGTTTTGTATCCCAGCGCTTCAAGCACTTCAAAAGAAGTTGTCCGACTGTTTTCTGTGGGGGTGCCATGAATACACACTCGCACACCTTGCTGGCATAAAAGCAAAGCCAAAAGGGGGGCCAATGCGGGTAATTTACGAGCACCGTTGTAGCAAGGAATGACAACTGTAGGCTGTTGGCCCAACTGGGGCAGGGCATTTAAACGTGCGTGAACAGCATCCAAGAAACCCGCCATTTCTTCGGGTGTTTCGCCTTTGATGCGCATGGCTAAGCAGAAGGCGCCTACTTCTAGGTCAGTCACTTTCGCGTCCAACACTTGCCCTATTAAATCAGCGGCTTGCTCACGCGTAAGCGAACGCGCGCCGTCCTTGCCGCGACCAATTTCTTTGATGTAATGACCAATGCCCATGTGTGTATTGTCTCAAAGCTTAGATAACCATGGGCTATATGGCCAATGACGGGTTGGCTGACTTTTCCGTGAGAGATGCTTTGAGGTAAATCATGCGCTTTAACTGAGGCACGCAAGAACCACATTCCGTGCCACACTTTAAGTTGGTCTTTAAGCCTTCCAATTGAAGACTTGCTGTGCCTTGGTTGGCCTTAAGCCATGCTTCAATGGCCCCATCCTTCACGCCTAAGCAAGTGCAGATGGTTTGTCCAAGCGGTTTGATGGCAACCGGGGGGGTCTGACCCGACATGAGCAAGCGGCGTCCATAGCTTTCCGTAGACTGTTGCGTTTGAAGAAGGGCCTTGAGCCAAGCTTCGGCAGATGTGTCGCCTGCCATAACAAAGGCCTCCAGTTGAGGCAGCGCATTTCGCCTGTCTAGCTTGATGCTTCTGAGATGGCTGCGCTTGTTATCGGCATAACGCAGGCCTGAATGCGCATCGAGTTGCAGCAAACTTTCGATTTCATTGACCAAGGACATTTCGGGAGCCTCAGAACTGGCCGCTCTAAACATCACGCCTTGTCGGGGCAATTGTCCATTGGGTAAGTGAGTAGCAGAACTTTCTTCAGCAAAGGGCACACAGCTTGCGAACTCAAAATGAGTCATCCGACTTCTAAGTGCTTGAAGAATTTGTAAAGCTTGGTTGGCTGGCAGCCAGGCCATGGCCAAAAGTTTCCAGGACAGATCAGCCTTGAGAATTTTGACTGCTGCATGTTTCAATTCAGGTTGTTTAGAGCTTGGACAAAACGCCGAAGTGGTGATGGCATTAACACCACCAAGCGCCCTGTTTTGGTGGTCTCTGCCACTGATGAAGCCAGAGCCCCAGTGCATGGCCATGAAGGCTTGTTGAGGCGCTAATTCATCAGAAACTTGCGCAGGCGCTACGATCGAACCCCGCTTGCTGGTGACGTGAACCAAGTCGCCATTGCTTAAATTCAAGGATTGCATGTCTTGCGGATGCAATTGAACGCTGGGCTCGGGCACGTGACCAAAAAGTTTGGCAATGGTGCCCGTCCTTGTCATGCCGTGCCACTGGTCGCGCATTCGTCCTGTGTTGAAAGAGAAAGGAAAGCGCGATTCACAGGGCTCAGAGACTGGTACATATTCAAGGGCCACAAATTTGGCTTTGCCTGAGGACGTGGGAAAAATGCCATTTTCGTAAAGCCTTTTGACACCTGTTGAGGCGCCCTCTGACATGGGCCACTGCTCAGGTTGAAGCTCAAGTTGAGCATAACTAAGACCCGTGATATCCAGGTCTCTGCCACGAGTGCTTTCTCGGTGTTCATTCCAGATAGCTTCTGGATTTGAGTAGGAAAAATTCATGCGCTGTGCTAATGGCTTGAAAATATCGTATTTCGATAAGTGATTCGCTAGATTCAAGCCAATTTGCCAATCATGTTGCGCCAAACCAGATGGCGGCACGGCTGCTCGAACACGTGTGATGCGTCTTTCGCTGTTGGTCACAGTTCCTTCTTTTTCACCCCAGGTGGTTGCTGGAAGCAAGAGGTCAGCAAAGGCGCAGGTTTCTGCTGTAGCAAAAGCCTCTTGTACAACTAGATCG
>CALCBL010000350.1 GCA_937897495.1 uncultured Burkholderiales bacterium | reverse complement strand
CCAGTTCAACGCCTCAACGTTTTGTTGGGCAGCGTTGAATTCCAGATTGCCATCTTGATCGCCTTCAATGTGCATTTTCAAAATGGGGGTGCAGGCAGTGCCTTCTGGCCAGCAACGCAGGTCAGTCAACAATTGTTGAGAGGCCGAATTCAAGGAGTAGGCCCGCACATCGCTGTGGCCATGGGCTGATTTTTGCGCGTCCGATAGGTTTACCAATGCCACACGCAAACCTTGGGATGCCAACATCAAGGACAAGCTGCGCCCGACAATGCCTGCGCCCCGAATGCAAACGTCAAATTGAGTGGATGATTGAGACATGAGTCTGATTGTAGAAGCCCTTCAGAAGGCTTGGTTCAAATGGGGGTGTCCCAAGTCAAGGCTATGCCGTATTTTGTTTGCAAAGCTGCAATGTCTTGGGGGGTGTCCATGTCGACTTTGTAGTGGGGGTTAGGTGTGGCCCATTGCTGAACTTGTTGCGGATTGAGTTGACGCCATTCTTTGCCGCCAGGCAAGTCTTTCAAAGAAGTGCCGTCTGTCAAAGAGGCCCCTTGCGAATGTGCCAACAGGTCAGACATGACTTTCTGCGACAACATGACAGGATTGCCAGGCTGATTGTCAACCCATGGTTGCAGCATTTGAGTGTCAACTGGCCCAGCTTTGACAGCGGCGATCAGAGCTTGTAAATCGGCCGCATTTAGCAGGGGTTGGTCGGCCAAGGCCACCATCAGCCACTCTGCTTGAAGGCTTTGTGCTTTGGCCAAGCCCAGGTGCAAAGAGCTGTTTTGGCCATCCGTGGGCTGTGGGTTCAGAACCTGATGGATGTGCATGGCGGGCCGATGGGGCCCTCGCAAAGTTGCATGTGCCCTTGTGCTCAGCGAAGCCTGAATGATGTCTGCCTTGTGTCCCAAGACCAGAACCGTTTCATCGATCCCTGCATTTTCTAGGGCTGTGAGAAGGCGGTTGAGCAGCGTTTGGCCATCCCTTTGCAACAAGCATTTAGGCCGCCCGCCCATTCGAGAAGCGGTGCCAGCGGCCAACACCACCGCCACAATGCGCAGGCGGGGGCAAGGGGGGGAAAGTTGGCAATTCAAGGTGCTTTGCAACGTGGCTGAAGACATGGTTTAAATTAGACCACGCAGACCCTTTAAAATCACGGATTCATCGCTGAATCCAAGAAAGTCTTCCATGAGCCTCAAATGCGGCATTGTGGGCCTGCCCAACGTTGGCAAGTCCACCCTTTTCAACGCCCTGACCAAAGCAGGCATTGCAGCCGAAAACTACCCTTTTTGCACCATCGAGCCCAATACGGGCGTGGTGGAAGTGCCCGACGCCCGCCTGCAAGAGCTGGCTGCCATCATCACCCCTGAGCGCATCGTGCCTGCCATTGTGGAGTTTGTCGACATTGCGGGCTTGGTCGCTGGCGCCAGCACCGGCGAGGGCTTGGGCAACAAATTTTTGGCGCACATTCGCGAAACCGATGCCACCATCAATGTGGTGCGTTGCTTTGAAGACGACAACGTGATTCACGTGGCTGGCCGTGTCGACCCCATCTCGGACATCGAAGTCATTCAAACTGAGTTGTGTCTGGCCGATTTGTCAGCCGTTGAAAAAGGCTTGCACCGCGTGCAAAAAACAGCCCGCTCTGGTGACAAGGAATCAATCAAGTTGGTGGCCATTTTGGAAAAATGCCAAGTCGCATTGAATCAAGGTCAGCCTGTTCGCACCATTGACTTCAGCAAAGAAGAACGACCACTGCTTCAGCAATTTTTCTTGATCACCGCCAAGCCTGCCATGTTTGTGGCCAATGTGGCTGAAGATGGTTTTGAGAACAACCCCTTGCTTGATCGTTTGAAGGCATACGCTGCAGCACAAAACGCCCCAGTGGTGGCGATCAGTGCCAAGTTAGAAGCAGAAATGTCTGAGATGTCTGACGAAGACCGTCAGATGTTCTTGGAAGAGTTGGGTCAAACAGAGCCTGGACTGAACCGATTGATTCGCTCTGCTTATTCACTTTTGGGTTTGCAAACCTATTTCACTGCAGGTGTGAAAGAAGTGCGCGCTTGGACCATTCATGTGGGCGACACAGGCCCCCAAGCTGCAGGCGTGATTCACACCGACTTTGAAAAAGGTTATATCCGTGCACAGACCATTTCTTACGAAGATTTCATCTCGTACAAAGGTGAGCAAGGTGCCAAAGACGCCGGCAAAATGCGTGCTGAAGGCAAGGAGTATGTGGTCAAAGATGGCGACGTGATGAACTTCTTGTTCAGCAGTTAAAAGCCAAGGCTTTCAGCATTCAAGCATTGCCGTCTTGCGCTTCTTCAAGCGCTAGGTTTTCAATGAGGGCGAGCAATACCCTTCGGGTGATCAGCAGATCAGCCTTGCTCAGACCTTTAACGGCCACATGGTTCACATCGACCGCCAATGGCACCAAGCGTTTTTTCAAAGCGCGGCCTTTGGCCGTTAGGTGCACATACATGTTTTTGCGGTTCTCTGGCTTTTGACGTCTCTCGACGTAGCCCATGTCTTCCATGGCTTTAATGGCGCTGAATGTGGTGGGCTCCATCACGCCGGCTAAGTCGCTAAGTTCTTTTTGGGTCAAACCATCGGCCGTCCAAAGAATGCGCAAAAAAGTCCAGTGACCAAAGGACACTTGGTGTTGTTGAAGCCTCACTTGAAGACGTTTGTTGAAGGCTCTACCCGCATCGCGAACCAAGTGCGCCAGTCGATCATCGGGCACCGACTCGTGCCAATGGCGCAAAATACTTTGGGTGTCCCCTAGCTTTGGGGTAACTGATTTTTTAAGCATGATGCACGGCTACTTGATGTTTCAAGTGAATCGCCTGTCCCGTCTGTGCAGCTTCTAACAAACTCAAGCAGACCTCTGTGGTGGCACGCGCCCAAGTACCGCTGTGAAGCAGCGGGCGGCCTTCTCGCAATGCACCCCATAGTTCATCGATCACTTCTTTACGGGGGTAGGCTGGCGTTGGTAATGCCTCGAAGGTCTCGTGCTCGGGTCCGTACAGCCAAAGGCCTTTGGGTGTCAGCCGCACATCAGCTTTTTCACAACTCACAACAACAGGGCCAAAGTGATGATAGGCCTCTTCATGTTGGGCGGTAGCTTTGTACAAGCTGCCCCCATAATTGCGCGCCGCTTTGAGTTGACGTTCTTGTTCTGAATTGGCTGTAGTAGCCAACCTGCTTCGGGCTGAGCCGTAACGTTTGGCGCTTTCAGATGCAGGCTTGGGATTGCCAATTTCACCCACATGGTCCATCCAGATGTCGCTGTCAAAACGGCCGTACCCGTTATACGTGAGGTTGGCAAAGGCGCCGCTCTCAAACTTAAGAAGTGCGCTGTAGGCGCCCTCTGTGGGCCGT
>CALCBL010000349.1 GCA_937897495.1 uncultured Burkholderiales bacterium | reverse complement strand
CTTGCCTCAAAGAATGTTGGAAAGACAAAGAGATGACGATTAAAAGCGACAAATGGATTCGCCGAATGGCTAAAGAACACGGCATGATCGAGCCCTTTGAGCCTGGGCAAGTGCGTCAAAACGCCGCCGGCGGAAAAATTGTGAGCTATGGCACCAGCAGCTATGGCTACGACATTCGATGCGCCCCTGAATTCAAGGTGTTCACCAACATTTACAGCACGGTGGTCGACCCCAAGAATTTCGACGAAAAAAGCTTTGTCGACATCCATTCCGATGTCTGCATCATTCCCCCCAACAGCTTTGCCTTGGCCCGAACGCTGGAATATTTCCGTATTCCCCGCAATGTGCTCACCATTTGCCTGGGTAAAAGCACTTATGCCCGGTGCGGGATTATTGTGAACGTCACGCCCTTCGAACCCGAATGGGAAGGCTATGTCACACTGGAATTTAGCAACACCACCCCCCTGCCAGCCAAGATTTACGCTGGAGAGGGCTGTGCCCAGGTGCTGTTCTTTGAAAGCGACGAAGTTTGCGAGACCAGCTACAAGGATCGGGGCGGAAAATACCAGGGCCAGGTGGGTGTCACATTGCCTAAGACCTAAAGTGCGACAATAGCGGGTTAATGACCGACTCTTTTTCAAATCTATCGCTGGCTGAACCGCTGGCACGTGCCGTAGCCGAAATGGGCTACGAATCCATGACCCCCATTCAAGCGCAGGCCATTCCTGTGGTTTTGACTGGAAAAGACGTGATGGGCGCTGCGCAAACAGGTACCGGTAAAACCGCTGCTTTTTCGTTGCCGCTGCTCCAACGCCTTTTGAAGCACGAAAACACTTCAACATCGCCCGCTCGCCATCCTGTGCGCGCCTTGGTCCTGTTGCCAACACGAGAGTTGGCCGATCAGGTGGCGCAGCAAATCAAGCTGTATGCCAAGTACACCCAAATGCGCTGCGCGGTGGTTTTTGGCGGCATGGACATGAAGCCGCAAACCCTTGAGCTCAAACGAGGCGTCGAAATTTTGGTGGCCACACCAGGTCGCTTGCTCGATCACATTGAAGCCAAAAACGCGGTGCTCAACCAAGTTGAATACGTGGTGCTAGACGAAGCCGACCGCATGCTCGACATTGGCTTCTTGCCAGACCTGCAACGCATTTTGAGTTTCTTGCCTAAGCAGCGCACCACGCTGTTGTTCTCGGCCACTTTTTCGCCTGAAATCAAGCGCTTGGCCGGAAGCTACTTACAAGACCCCATCACCATTGAAGTGGCGCGTCCCAACGAAACAGCCTCCACCGTGGAGCAACGCTTTTACACTGCGCAAGATGACGACAAGCGCAGGGTTGTGAAGGCCGTTTTAAAAGAGCGCGGCATCAAGCAAGCCTTCATTTTTGTCAACAGCAAACTGGGTTGTGGCCGATTGGCGCGCTCTCTAGAGCGCGAGGGCCTGGTCACCGCGGCCTTGCATGGCGACAAGACCCAAGACGAACGCCTCAAAGCGCTTGAGGCTTTCAAAAAAGGCGAAGTCGATTTGCTGGTCTGCACCGATGTGGCCGCCCGCGGACTTGACATCAAAGATGTGCCTGCTGTGTTTAACTTTGATGTGCCCTTCAATGCTGAAGATTATGTGCACCGCATTGGTCGCACAGGCCGTGCTGGCGCCTCAGGCCTGGCTGTCACTTTGGTCTCACCCTCCGACATGCGTTTGGTAGCGGACATTGAAAAGCTCATCAAAACCAAACTTCAAGTCGAAAACTACCCCTTGGATGAAGACCGTTCGCGAGGCAATGTCAGCGAGGGTAGACGGGAAGAGCGACGCGACGATCGCCGAGAAGAGAGAAGGCCCGAGCGTGGCTTTGAGAGGCGCCGTGAAGAAGAGGCGCCTCGCGACCGACGCAGCAGCTTCAGGCCTGCACAAGCCTCAAGAGATCCTTTTTTTGAGAAACCCTACGAGGCGCCCAGCTTGGAGCAAGCTGCAGCGGCTTCTTGGGAAGCGTCACCCAAAACGACTGCTTCCCGCACGGGCATTTCTGCCAACATCAAGCCTAAGCGCAAGGTGGCGGCTTTGTTCAAGTCTGGCGAATAAAGCAAAGCACCGGGTTTCATAGAAACCCGTGAATTTGTCGGTTGAGTTATGGCCCGACACAAATTTGATTTCCCCTGTCAAAATAGCGGAATGAAAATCAAGACCCCCACCGCACTCGCCGTTTTATCACTCATTTCACCATGGGGCTTGGCACAGACGGCGCCACCTGCCAATGCGCCTGTTCAAGACATGGGCCGCGTCGAAATCAAAAGCAACCGCGACAACACCATGGAAGAGCGCCGCCAGTCCACGGCAGCCAAAATTGTGATTGGTCGGGAAGAGCTCGACAAACAAGGCGATGGCACCTTGGGTGAAGTTTTGAAGCGCTTGCCCGGTGTCACCATTCAAGGCGCACCAGGCCGCGGTGGCGCCATCCGCATGCGAGGTTTAGGCGGTGGTTACACCCAGATTCTCTTGGATGGACAACGCGTGCCACCCGGCTTTTCCGTAGAGTCCCTGACACCCGAGATGGTGGAGAAAGTTGAAATTATGCGTGCGCCAACTGCTGAGACAGGGGCGCGGGCTATTGCAGGCACCATCAACATCATTTTGCGCGAAGGCCAGCGTGCCAACCCCGATGATTTGAAGTTTGGCAGTGCCTTTGAAAACGGACACCGCTCAGAAGGTTTGAACTGGGTTCACAACCTCAAGTCTGAGCCGCTGAACGGAACCCTTACAGTGTCTGCCATGAACTCATGGCGTCCTGAAGACGCCACAACTTTGACCGATGCCAGCGTCGATGCGGAAGGCCGTATGCCTGCTTTGTCTTCGCAACGCGAACGCCATACCGTGAGCTTGGGGCATCGCCAAGGTATGAATGCGAATGCCAGGCTCATGTGGCGCGGTGAACAAGGCAAAGCGCTTATCTTGATGCCCTTCATGGTGTATTCAGAGTTCAGCAGTGCGGGGCGAATTGATCTGACTGAAAACAAGTCGATCAATGGCATTCAACAGCCTGTTGCGGTTGATGCGGCCAATACCACCAACAACAGCCGCTTTGTGATGACGCGCTTGAATGGTCAATGGAACCAGCGCTTCTCGGCAGATGACAGATTTGAATTTAAGTTTGGTTTAGGTGAATCGCATTTTAAAAACCGCTTTAACCTATTTGCCTTGGGATCGACGGGCTTGTTTAACACCTTGGAAGAGTCGCAAAGCTACAAAGATTTGTCGCAATCTTGGAATGGCAAACTCACGCACGTTGCTGCCAACGGTCACCAGTATGTCAGTGGTCTTGAATTGGAGGGCGTGCGCAGAACGGAAGAGTCTATTGCCGAGGTTTCTGATGATGCTGGCAACATGCGCGCACGCACGCAACGCTGGGCCATTTACACACAAGACGAATGGACCATCAACCCCAACTGGAGTGCGCATGCCGGCATTCGTTATGAAAGTATTCTGACCGAAGGCAACAATGAAGAGGGCGAGAAACGCAACAAGAGTGGTGTCCTCACGCCCCTGTTGCATGCTGTTTGGAAACCCATTCCACAAAGCCGCGATCAAGTGCGCATGAGCCTCACACGCAGTTACAAAACACCCACCTTGTTGAATTTGGTTGCCAGAACTGCATTGTCACGCGAAGCCAACAGCCCAACACGCCCCGATCGAATTGGCAATCCTGGCTTGAAGCCTGAATTGGCAACGGGCATTGACATTGCTGTCGAGCGCTATTTGGCAGAGGGCGGCGTCTTAAGCGCCAATGTGTTCAGACGCAACATCAGCGATTTAATTCGCTACGTCACCAGCGAGCGTTATGACACGGTCTGGGCGCCAGGTCAGCGTCGGTTTGTTTCCAGCCCTCAAAATGTGGGTGATGCCATCACTCAGGGTCTTGAGTTAGAAGCCAAGTTCAGGTTGAACCAAGTCTGGTCAGATGCACCAGCCGTCGACGTACGAAGTAACTTGAGTTTCTTTGACTCGAAAGTGTTGGATGTCATGGGGCCCAACAATCGCTTGGACCAGCAACCTAAGATGACTGCCAACTTGGGGGCTGACTACCGTGTTCGTGCCATTCCCCTCACCTTGGGCGGCAATGTCAATATGAATCCCGACTACACCACACGTCGCACAGAACAGCAATGGGCTTACCAAGGTTCCAAACGGGTTGTTGATGTGTATGGTCTTTGGCGGTTTTCACCCGCCACGGCTTTGCGTGTGACGGTTAGCAATCTCACGCCGCGTGAGTACCTCACGGGCACAACTTACATTGGCAATGGCTTCTCAGAAACGGCCAACACCAACACGCGCAATTGGCAAAATGTCCAGGTGCGATTGGAAATGAAAATTTAAAGGACGATGGCCATGAAAACCCACAGTGCAGCTTGGTATGACAGCATGTACAACAACCGCGCCTTGGTGCCAGACCATGCAGCGCATTTTGCAGATTGGTCTAAGACTTCTGCTGATGCGCGTGCTGACTTGAAATGCACGCTCGACATTGCCTATGGTGATGGCCCTAACGAAACACTTGATATCTTTCCTGCAAGCAAGCCCAACGCACCCGTTGTATTTTTTATTCATGGCGGCTATTGGCGCAGTCTCGACAAAGCCGATCATTCATTTGTGGCGCCGCCTTTACATGACATGG
>CALCBL010000348.1 GCA_937897495.1 uncultured Burkholderiales bacterium | reverse complement strand
TCTTTAAGGCTTTTAAAGCCTTCCATGGTGATGGCAGAAAAGTGCGCAAAAGCGTCTGGGCCGCCACCATCGGGCTGAATAAATCCAAATCCCTTGGCGTCATTGAACCACTTCACTGTTCCGTTGAGCATGCATGTCTCCATCCGTTTGATTTATAGGACATTTAAAGCACTGTTTTTAACGTTGTCAATTCAAGGTTTACCCGACTGATGCAAAATTGCTGCATTGCGACATAAGGACTTTTTAGGGGGTCGGCTCAGAACCCCGCTCAGTCTCTATAGAATGAAATCATGGCAACAGAGAAACCTAAAAAACCAAATTCACCAAACCCGCCCGGATCGGTTGGGGATCCTGCTAGTACCCCCGGAAATAGTGATTCTGTGGTTTTAGAAAGACGACCTGCCAAAGTTGGACCGCCTCAGATGTACCAAGTCGTCATGCTCAATGACGACTACACCCCCATGGAGTTTGTTGTTTTGGTGCTTCAAGAGTTTTTTAACAAAGACCGAGAAGCTGCCACGCAAATCATGTTGAAAATTCACTTGGACGGCAAGGGCATTTGTGGGGTTTTCTCTCGTGATGTGGCCGCTACAAAGGTCGATCAAGTGCTTGATGCAGCCAATCAGGCCGGACACCCACTTCAGTGTGTGAGCGAGCCTGTGGCATGAATCGCACAAAAAGTCGGCAAGAATGTGGCATAAAGCAGTTGCAATCTAACAAATCTACCCAACCTAATATTTTTAACCTCCGCAAGGCATTGAAGGAAATCACATGATTGCCCAAGAATTGGAAGTCAGTTTGCACATGGCCTTTGTTGAGGCGCGTCAGCAGCGACACGAGTTCATTACCGTAGAGCATTTGCTGTTGGCATTGCTAGACAACCCCAGCGCAGCAGAAGTGTTGCGCGCGTGTTCGGCGCAAGTTGACGATTTGCGTCAATCGCTGGCCACCTTTATCAAAGACAACACGCCCCAAGTGGCGGGTACCGAAGAAGTCGACACGCAACCCACATTGGGTTTTCAGCGTGTGATTCAGCGCGCCATCATGCACGTTCAATCGACCGGCAGTGGCAAAAAAGAAGTCACCGGTGCTAATGTGCTGGTTGCGATTTTTGGTGAAAAAGATTCGCACGCTGTGTACTACTTGCACCAACAAGGCATTACACGTTTGGACGTTGTTAATTTCATCGCCCACGGTATTCGAAAAAGCGATCCACCCGAAGCCACCAAGGGCAGTGATTCTGCACCTGCGCCTGAAAGTGAAGAGGGCAGTGGCAACTCTGAACGAAACGAGAAGACATCACCTTTAGAGCAGTTCACTCAGAACGAGAAGGCATCGCCTTTAGAGCAGTTCACTCAGAACTTGAACCAGCTGGCCAAAGAGGGCAAGATCGACCCGCTCATTGGCCGCGAATATGAGGTCGAGCGCACCATCCAAATTTTGTGCCGTCGGCGTAAAAACAATCCTCTGTTGGTGGGCGAGGCCGGTGTCGGTAAAACGGCCATTGCAGAAGGCTTGGCTTGGCGCATCACGCAATCTAGCGTGCCAGAAATTTTGGCAGAGGCTGTGGTCTATTCACTGGACATGGGTGCTTTGCTTGCAGGCACCAAGTACCGAGGTGATTTTGAGCAGCGCCTGAAGGGTGTTTTGAAGGCCTTGAAAGACAGGCCGCACGCGGTCTTGTTCATCGACGAAATTCACACGCTCATCGGCGCCGGTGCGGCATCGGGGGGCACATTGGATGCTTCCAATTTGCTCAAGCCTGCGCTGTCTAGCGGCCAGCTGAAATGCATTGGTGCCACCACCTTCACCGAATACCGCGGCATCTTTGAAAAAGATGCGGCCCTGTCACGTCGCTTCCAAAAGGTCGACGTGGTCGAGCCTACTGTGGCAGAAACAGTCGACATTTTGAAGGGCTTGAAGTCTCGCTTTGAAGAACATCACAGCGTGAAGTATGCCAATGCCGCC
>CALCBL010000347.1 GCA_937897495.1 uncultured Burkholderiales bacterium | reverse complement strand
GCAAGCGAAGGTCATCGACGACGGTCTGCAATGCTGCTGCATTGGCCAAGAAATCCGCTGAGCGGCTATTGAGCTGGGTTTGAAGCACCGACATGTTTGAAATCTCCTGATGCGCAAGGACTAAACTAGGGCTTGCCTAGCGTTCTTGAAACTGTGAAAAAGCGCCGCGCCATAACTCTGGCAAAACACCCATGTGAGGGAACAATTTGGAAGCGCCTGCTTCTAGCAACACAGGCGCCAAACTTTCGTCTGTGCACAAGGCCCATACTGTTGCCCCTGCCGCCACACCGGCTTCAATGCCAGCCGTACTGTCTTCTATGACCAAGCAGTGGGCAGGGTCGCATTCAAGGTGCGCAGCTGCAGCCAAATACACATCGGGCGCAGGCTTGGTGCGGGCCATTTCATGGCCACTGAAAATGCGCCCTTCAAAATACGTCATGAGCTCGACATGCGACAACTGCATTTCTACTTTGAATCGGTCGGCACCCGAAGCACATGCAATGGCACCCTGAGTCAACTCATAAGCTGCTGCGACGGCTTCGTGCGCACCGGGCATCCCTTGCAGCCCCGCTTGAAGCGCGTCGTTGCGGCGCAATCTAAAATCGCGCAGCCATTCTTCGGTTAATGGCATACCCGTACGTGCTTCAATTTCTGCTTTGTGGTCTTTAACGGCCTTGCCCACAAAATAGCGAAAGCAATCTTCGCTGGACATGACCCAACCACGCTCTTCCAACATGTCTCGCAACACTGCGTTGGTAATGGGCTCGCTGTCTACCAGTACGCCATCGCAATCAAAGAGTACCGCTTGAAAATTCATGATGCCATGTTTACAGCGGTCGTATATTGCCACTGCCCTTCTTCACATACAAAACGACTGCGCTCGTGCAAGCGATTGGCTTTGCCAGCCACTCGCACGCGCGCTACAAATTCCACCTCGGCAGTCTCATGGCCATCTTTCATGCCTGTCTGCACAAAGTCTTTGATCTCAAGGCCAAGCCATTTGGCTCCTGCTTCAAACGCAAGGCTGCTGGGTCTAAAAGCTGCCTGCCATGTGTGCAACAGGTAGGCTTCATTTTCTAAAACGAAAGCGGTGTAGCGCGAGCGCATCAGATGCAAAGCATCTGGTGGCAATTGCTCTTGCACGATGTACCTGCCGCAGCAATCTGCGAAGGCCGCTTCAGCACCTTTGCGCTTCATGGCTGTGGGTGCACCACCACAAGGGCACAGCTTAGGCAATGCAGCATGCAAGGCCGAAGCCGAAGTCATGGGCAAAGGCAAGTTCAAGCCAAGGCCCTTTGAATGATGATTTTTTGCACGTCGCTGGTGCCTTCGTAAATTTGGCACACGCGCACATCGCGGTAAATTCTTTCTACCGGAAAATCACTCACCACGCCATAGCCCCCTAAAGTTTGAATGGCCGCACTGCAAACTTTCTCTGCGGTTTCGCTGGCAAACAACTTGGCCATGGCGGCTTCTTTTAAACAAGGCAAACCGGCATCTCGCAAAGTGGCCGCGTGCCACATCAATTGACGCGCAGCTTCCAACTGCGTGGCGCACTCGGCCAAGCGAAAGCCTACGGCTTGGTGGTTGATGATGGCCGTGCCAAAACTCTCGCGTTGCTTGGCGTAGTCAATGGCCACTTCCAAAGCACTGCGCGCCATGCCAATGCTTTGTGCAGCAATGCCAATGCGGCCGCCTTCTAGGGCCGACAAAGCAATCTTGTAGCCTTCGCCTTCTTGGCCAATCAAATTCTCGACCGGCACTTCGCAGTTTTCAAAATTAATTTGCGCGGTGTCGCTAGAGTGCTGGCCTATCTTGTCTTCCAAGCGCGCCACCACATAGCCTGGTGTGGTCGTGGGCACGATGAATGCACTCATGCCTTTTTTGCCAGCACCTTTGTCGGTCACAGCCAACACGATGGCCACATCGCCATATTTGCCACTGGTAATAAACTGCTTCACGCCATTGAGCACGTAGGCATCGCCTTTGCGCGTTGCCGTTGTTCTGATGGCCGAGGCATCCGAGCCCACGTGCGGTTCAGTCAAACAAAACAAGCCCAACAATTCGCCTTGCGCCAAACGCGTGAGCCATTTCTTTTGCTGCTCGTCGTTGCCGTAGCGCATCAATATAGCGTTCACTGGGCAGTTGGTGACGCTGATGGTGGTGCTCACACCGCCATCGCCTGCTGCAATTTCTTCAAGCACCAAGCCCAGCGTGAAGTAATCTAAATTGGCACCGCCCAATGACTCAGGCACACAAATGCCATAGGCACCCAAAGCCGCTAAGCCTTTGTGAGCAGCCTTCGGAAACTCGTGCGACTTGTCCCATGCAGCCGCATTGGGCCAGAGTTCTTCTTTGGCAAAAGCGCGAACGGCATCGCGCACCATTTCTTGATCAGTTGAAAGCAGCATGGGTTTCTCTTAAATGATTTCGAGGGCCACAGCGGTACCTTCACCGCCACCGATGCACAAAGTGGCCAAGCCTTTTTTCAAACCACGTGCTTTGAGCGCATGGATGAGCGTGACCATGATGCGTGCGCCAGATGCACCAATGGGATGACCCAGAGCGCAAGCACCACCATTCACGTTGACTTTGTCGTGCGACACATTGAGTTCTTTCATGAGCGCCATGGGCACGACTGCAAAGGCTTCGTTCACTTCCCACAAGTCCACATCGCTCACTTGCCATCCGGCTTTGGCCAATGCTTTTTGCGTGGCACCCACGGGTGCAGTGGCAAACCATTCGGGTTCTTGCGCATGGGTGGCGTGGCTCACAATGCGCGCCAATGGTTTGCAACCCAATTTGTCGGCGGTGCTTTGGCGCATCATGACCAAGGCCGCAGCGCCATCGTTGATGGAAGAGCTAGAGGCCGCGGTGATGGTGCCGTCTTTTTTGAAAGCAGGCTTCAATGAAGTGACCTTGTCTAACTTCACTTTGCCTGGGCCTTCGTCAATGCTGACCACGGTTTCACCTGCACGTGTTTTAACCGTGACGGGTGTGATCTCTGCTTGAAAAGCACCCGATGCCGTAGCCGCTTTAGCGCGCTCTACGCTGGCAATGGCAAAGGCATCTTGCTCTGCGCGTGTGAAGCTGTACTTGGCAGCGCAGTCTTCACCAAAGGTACCCATAGAGCGGCCTGGCTCGTAGGCATCTTCCAAACCATCGAGCATCATGTGGTCGTAAATTTTGTCGTGGCCCATGCGATAGCCACCGCGCCCTTTGAGCATGAGGTAAGGCGCGTTGGTCATGCTTTCCATGCCGCCGGCTACCAACACATCGTGTGAGCCTGCCAACAACATGTCGTGCGCAAACATGGCCGCGCGCATGCCAGAGCCACACATCTTGGACATGGTGACCGCGCCAGCACTCTTGGGCAAGCCGCCTTTGAAACCGGCTTGGCGCGCAGGCGCTTGGCCTTGGCCGGCCATGAGGCAATTGCCAAACAAAACTTCTGTGACCAACTCTGCGCTGAATTTGGAGCCAGCCGCTGCACGCTCAACGGCAGCTTTGATCGCTGCACCGCCAAGGTCATGCGCTGACAAGGAAGCAAAGTCACCCTGAAAACTGCCCATGGGTGTGCGGGCTGCGCTAACAATGACAACGGGGTCGTGCGATGTGGACATTGGATGCTCCTGAATGTTTAAAAATATTTGAAGATTTATTCACCACGTGGATAGCGCTTGAAGGCGCGTCGAAACACATCGACCACCTCGTGCGATCCGGTCATGGTGACGTCCATGTCTTTGACAATGCCATCGTTCAGGCCGTACACCCAACCATGCACCGCCACTTTTTGACCGCGGCCCCATGCGTCTTGCATGACGTTGGACAAAGCCACATTGCCCACTTGCTCAATGACGTTCATTTCGCACATGGCATCTTCCAATTGCTGTTGTGGCAAATGGTTCAAGCGTTGACGATGGCGCAAGCGCACATCTTGCACATGCCGCAACCAGTTGTCAGCCAAGCCAATACGGGTGCCGCGCGTAGCTGCCAATACACCGCCGCAACCGTAGTGGCCCACCACCATGATGTGCTCTACTTTGAGTGCATCGACAGCGTATTGAATGACTGACAAGGCGTTGAGATCGGTATGCGCCACCACATTGGCCACATTGCGATGCACAAACACTTCGCCAGGCTCTAGGCCTGTAATTTGGTTGGCCGGCACGCGGCTGTCTGAGCAGCCAATCCAAAGGTATTTGGGCGACTGCTGAAGCGCCAGATGGTTGAAGAAGCCAGGCTGTTCGCGCTCCATGCGCGCAGCCCAAGCACGGTTGTTTTCAAAAAGATGGGATAGGTTGGTAGAAGTCATGGAAGAATTTTTTCAATGAATGAATGAGTCACCTTAACAAGTTTCTGCGAACAATTCGCGGCCAATCAACATGCGCCTGATCTCGCTGGTACCGGCGCCAATTTCATACAACTTGGCATCGCGCCACAAACGGCCCAAGGGGTAGTCGTTGATGTAGCCATTGCCACCAAAAATCTGCACGCCCTCGCCTGCCATCCAGGTGGCTTTTTCAGCACACCACAAGATGACACTGGCGCAGTCTTTGCGAACTTGGCGCACGTGGTCGGTGCCCAGCATGTCTAGGTTTTTTCCAACGGTGTAACAAAATGCACGGCCGGCTTGAAGCACGGTGTACATGTCGGCCACTTTGCCTTGAATGAGTTGAAACTCACCAATGCTTTGGCCAAACTGCTTGCGGTCGTGAATGTAGGGAATGACGTTGTCCATGACCGACTGCATGATGCCCAACGGACCCGCTGCCAACACAGCACGCTCGTAGTCCAAACCGCTCATGAGCACTTTGGCGCCCATGTTCAGGCCGCCCAAAATATTTTCTGCGGGCACTTCAACATTGTGAAACACCAACTCGCCCGTGTGGCTGCCGCGCATGCCCAGCTTGTCGAGCTTCTGCGCCACCGAGAAGCCCTTCATGTTTTTTTCTATCAAGAATGCGGTGACACCGCGTGCGCCCAACTCGGGCTCTGTTTTAGCGTACACCACCAAAGTGTCGGCATCGGGGCCGTTGGTGATCCACATTTTGTTGCCGTTCAAAACGTAATAGCCCCCTTTGTCTTCAGCCTTCAGTTTCATGCTAATCACATCTGAGCCTGCACCTGGCTCGCTCATGGCCAAGGCGCCTACATGTTCGCCGCTGATCAGCTTGGGCAGGTACTTTTGCTTTTGCGCCTCAGTGCCATTGCGCTTGAGTTGGTTGACACACAAATTGCTGTGCGCGCCATACGACAAGCCCACGCTGGCCGATGCGCGAGAAATTTCTTCCATGGCAATCATGTGCGCCAAGTAGCCCATGTTGGCGCCGCCATACGCCTCAGGCACCGTGATGCCCAACACGCCGATTTCGCCCATCTTGCGCCACAAGTCCATGGGAAACTGATCGGTGCGGTCAATTTCTGCAGCGCGTGGTGCAATTTCTGCTTGCGCAAAATCGCGCACCGCATCGCGCAAAGCATCGATGTCTTCACCGAGTTGAAAATTAAGGCCTGGCATGTTCATGCTGTATTTCTCCAAATTCAATCAATAGGTTTGAGGCACTGGCACCAGTGTTTGCTGCATCACGGCGCACATCGATTTTTTACCTTGCGCATCGATGTGAAAAACTTCCACCGTGGTCACCACGATTCGCTTGCCGCCCTTGACCACCTTGCCAACCGCGCGCAATTCACCCTCTTGGTGGCCACTTAAAAAATTAATTTTGTATTCCGCTGTGACAATTTCCATGCC
>CALCBL010000346.1 GCA_937897495.1 uncultured Burkholderiales bacterium | reverse complement strand
GTGTACAGAAGCTCAACTCCGACGCGCAAAAGGATCTCGCGCCAGTGGCGCACGTAGCCGACTTCCAGTTTGGTGTGTCTGTTAAAGCCGAAAGCCCCATTCGCAGTATTGCGGACTTGTTGCCAGTGGTCAAAAAGACACCCAATTTAGGCACGTTCGGCTCACCTGCGCCAGGCAGCTTGCCGCATTTCTTTGGCGTCATGATCGGTCAGAAAATGGGTCTTGACATGACCCATGTGCCTTACAACGGTGGCGCGCAATTGATGACGGCCCTCATAGGCGATCAAGTGACTTTGGGAATTGACACCTTGGTGGACCAGGGCGAGATGCACCGTGCGGGCAAAAGCCCCATTCTGGCCACCTCAGGCCCGACCCGCAACGCTTTGTTTCCGGATGTTCCCACCTTGCGTGAGTCGGGCTTTAAGGATTTGGTTGGCGTGGGCTGGTTTGCCATGTTCGCACCGAGCGGCACGGATTCATCGCAGATCACCACTTTGAACGCCGCTGTGAACCGCGCATTGAAAAACCCAGCCCTCAAAGACCGCTTCATCAAAATGGGCCTGGAAATCGGTGGCGGCAGCCCGCAGGACCTCCAAGCGATGATAAGCACGGAAACCGCTCGCTGGGCGCCGGTTGTTAAGGCTTCAGGCTTCACTGCTGACTGATGCACCCAATGAGTTGATAACAAAAATGGCTAATTGGCGTAGAGTCCGATTTGCCATAACCGTTGATTCAAACCGGCTGGATGTCAGCTGTTGCAAAAAGCATTTACCGATTCACTTAAAAGGCCAGACACCCAAGCCCCATTGGCCAGCATGGACCTGTTCTATGAGGGATTGATTGGTACTGATGCCGCCAAACGAATTAGCGACTTGTCGCAACGTTGTGAACGCATCATCACATCAACAGGTATGAAAGTGGAATGAGCCCATGAGCACCCCCGCAACCCAACGCCCCAATATCATCTTCATCGTTGCCGACGATTTGGGCTTTGCCGATCTGGGCTGCTATGGCGGTCGCGATGCCCAGTTTGGTGGGGTCTCCCCTGTCCTCGACCAACTGGCTGCGAATGGCCTGAAGTTCACCAATGGTTATGCCAACTCCCCCGTTTGCTCTCCGACTCGCTTTGCCTTGATGACCGCACGGTACCAATACAGCTTGCGGGGCGCGGC
>CALCBL010000345.1 GCA_937897495.1 uncultured Burkholderiales bacterium | reverse complement strand
GGCTTGCTTCACATGGGCATGCTTGGCGGTGTTCACAACCATCACACCATATTGGTTGAACAGTTTGGCATCGCCTTCCACCAACACTTTCAAATCGGCACGGTTCTTAAAGTTCAGCCAGGTGCCACGGTCGGTTAATACATAGGCACCGGTAGAGGCACCAATGTTCAGCGCGGGGCCCATGCCACAACCGCACTCTTTGTAGCCACTGCCTTTTTGTGCAGACACAGCCGCTTGATTCCAAAAGCGAATCTCTGCAGCATGCGTGCCACTCTTATCGCCTCTAGAAATGAAAGCCGCATTGCTGGCTGCGATTTTTTTCAAAGCAGCCACGATGTCATTGCCTTTTGCGTTGGCAGGATCGGCTTGTGGCCCTACCACCACAAAGTCGTTGTACATCACAGGAAAACGCTTGATGCCAAAACCTTCGGCCACAAACTTTTCTTCGGCAGGTTGATCGTGCACAAACACCACATCGGCATCGCCTCGGCGAGCCATGTCAAGCGCTTGCCCTGTGCCCAGCGCTACGACTTTGGTGTCAATGCCTGTGGCCTTTTTAAACTCTGGCAACAAGAATCCAAACAAACCCGATTGTTCGGTCGAAGTGGTGGACGACATCACAATGGATTGAGCCATGGCGTGTGCCGTCATGCCAGTCATGACCAGACCTAAAGCCAGGCGCCACAATTTGCACGACACAGTTGAAAATTTAGAAATAGAACGCATTAAGTTTCACCTTGCAGAAATAAAAGAGCTTCTTCACTGTGCTGCCTCAGGCAATTGGCGTCGAAAAAATCAGCAGTAGGCAGGTCGGCCAAAATCTTGCCTTGCTCTAGGTAAATGACGCGACTGGCCCATCGCTTGACTTGCCCCAAGTTGTGACTGGCAAACACCAAGGTGGTTGCCAATTGCTGACCTTGCGGCTTGATGAGTTGGTGTACCAGTGCCTCCACTTCGCGTTTGGCGGGCGGGTCCAAACTGGCGGTAGGTTCGTCTAAAAATAACAATTGAGGTTCACGGGCCCAAGCACGGGCCAAGGCCAATCGCTGTTGCTGTCCGCCCGATAAAGTGGCTGCATTTTGCTGGATGACGCCCGACAAGCCGACCACCGAAAGTGCCTCTAGCGCACGCTGTTTGCAAGCAGCCCAGCCCAACTGAAGGCTTCGGTCCAACCACAAGCCAATGGCCACATTGTTCAAGCTGCTGGTGCGCAGCATGTGGGGTCTTTGGAACAACATGGCTTGTTGGCAGAGGGGTAAATTCAATGCACCCTCAGTTGGCTGGTGCAGTCCATTCAACAGGCGCAGCAGTGTGCTTTTGCCAGAACCATTGGCACCAATGAGTGCCACCTGCTCACCCGAGAAAACCTCGAGAGTAATATCTTGAAGCGCCTGCACACCGCCCAAGTTCAGGCTGACGTGACGGAGTGACAGCAATGCACTCATGCCACCCACCCGCGCAAACTGTTTTGTCCTTTGAGCTGTGACTGATCTTGCCAATATCTGAAGAGCGACAGCAGCGCATTCAGGCAACCCACAATGCCCAACAAAATAATTCCCAGCGCCAACGCCAAGGGCAAATCACCTTTGCTGGTTTCAAGTGCAATGGCGGTGGTCATGACTCGGGTAAAGCCCTCAATGTTGCCGCCCACAATCATGACGGCGCCCACCTCAGAGATAGCGCGGCCAAAGCAAGCCACCACAATGGTGAGCATGGCAAATCGTTCGTTCCAGGCAAGCAAAATACACCTGAACGCATTGCCTGCACCCAAAGATCGCCATTGCTCGCCGTAAGCGCTCTCTGCGTCGTCCACCACTTGGCGGCTTAATGCCGCAGCAACGGGCACCACCAACACCACCTGCGCCAAGACCATGGCTTTGAAACTGAACAGCCAACCCAAAAATCCCAAAGGACCTGTGCGAGACAAAAGCAAATAAATGACCAAACCCACCACCACGGAAGGCAGCGCTAAGAAAGTGTTGAGCAAGGTGAGCACCATGCCGCGGCCTCTGAACTTTGAGACGCCCAAAAAACCGCCTAAAGCAATACCTATCAGGCAACCCATGAAGCAAGCCGTGGCACTAACCCCCAATGAGCGGCCAGCGATGGTCCAGAGGCCAGGATCAAAGTCACTGATGAGCTGAAAAGCTGTGGCGGCGCTGTCTAAAAAAGTATTCATACAAGTCAATGAGTGCGCCGATGCTAAACCTTTTAAATGCCCTGAGCTACGCGGGTGTTCAGCTATGAAATGGCGTGCATAGGATGCCGGTCTTTGAATCAGAAACAAGGCATAAATGAGGCACACTTAAGCCGTGTCAAAAATTGAACTTTCATACCACTTGGGCTCTGAAAATTCAGCTACCCATGCAGCTGATTTAAGCAAGCTGCGTCAGCAAGCTTTGCTGCGCAATGCCCTCATGGACTTACTCCAAGCCGTGCGCGAGCAAGGCTCGATTGCCGCTGCCGCCAAATCTTTGGGCATGTCGTATCGGCATGTTTGGGGCGAATTGAAAAAATGGGAAACCAAGCTCAATCAAAACCTCATCGTTTGGGAAAAGGGCATGCCGGCTGAGTTGTCTGAATTTGCCAGCAAGCTGCTCTGGGCAGAAAGACAAGCGCAAGCCCGCTTGGCCGCACCCATTGAAGCCTTGATGGCAGAGCTAGAGCGCACCTTTGCTGTTGCCTTTGACCCCGATGCTCACTTGCTCACGCTCTATGCGAGTCATGACGATGCGCTGGTCAGGCTGCGTGAATTCACAGCAGGTCAGTCGCTGCATTTGGACATTCGGTTTTGCGGTAGCGTGGATGCTGTGCGGGCACTCAATGAAGGCCGGTGTGAATTGGCTGGCTTTCACACGCTCAGCCAACCCAAGCTCAACAGTCTTTCAGCGCAAACCTACAAACCCCTGCTAAAGCCTGGCCAGCACAAACTCATTGGTTTTGCACAACGCACACAAGGGCTTTTGGTCAAACCTGGCAACCCTTTGAACATTCATTCTTTGCAAGATGTGATGACCAAGCGCCTAAGGTATGTCAATCGAGGTCTAGGCACGGGCACTCGCCTGCTTCTCGATGAATTGCTGACCAATCAGGGGCTGGCCTCAGATCAACTCATGGGCTACGACCACCAAGAACTGTCTCACAGCGCGGTGGCCAACTGCATTGCATCGGGTCAAGCAGATGCCGGATTGGCCATCGAAAGTGCAGCCTTGTCCTCCGGGCTCGATTTTGTGCCCCTGGCCAGCGAAAACTATTGGCTGGTCTGCCTCAAAAGCGCCCTAGACTCCCCGCCTGTCTTGGCACTCAGAAAGCACCTTGGCAGTCCGGAGTGGCAAACGGCGCTGCAAGACATGTTGGGCTACCAAGCAAACCAATCTGGCAACGTTCACTCCCTCAGCAAAGAACTGCCTTGGTGGGCTTTGAAACCCAGAAAAGCCACCTAGATCAAACATTGCTTGATCGAAGGGAAAACCCTTGCCAAAAGGGGCTTGCAAATTTCCTACAATCGGCTCATGACTGTTCCCAGTCATCAGATACGCCTTGGCGTGCTGAATTCATCAACTTAGACTTCCGGAGTGAACCCCATGGATCGTCGTTCCCTTATTAAAAATGCCGGTATTGCTGGCGTCTTGGCCGCAGGCGCAGCCCCAGCGGTTATTCACGCTCAAGCTACATTGCGCTGGCGCTGTGCTTCGAGCTTCCCCAAATCACTCGACACATTGTTCGGTGTTTGCGACGTGTTTGCTAAAAAAGTTAGCGAATTGTCTGGCGGCAAGTTCACCATCACCACCCATGCTGCTGGCGAATTGATGCCTGCATTCGGCGTGCTCGACGGCGTGTCCAACGGCACCGTCGAAATGGCCAACACTGCGCCTTACTACTTCTTCGGTAAAGATCCTACATACGCTATGGATTGCGCCATTCCATTTGGTTTGAACGCACGCCAAATGAACGCTTGGATGTACGAAGGCAACGGCTTGAAGCTTTTCCGTGAGTTCTACGCCAAGGTAGGTATTGTTAACTTCCCTATGGGCAACACAGGCGTTCAAATGGGCGGCTGGTATCGCAAAGAGATCAAATCTTTGGCCGATATGAAGGGCCTGAAATTCCGCGTGGGCGGTTTCGGCGGCAAAGTTTTGGAACCTCTGGGTGTTGTGCCCCAAAACATTCCTGGTGGCGAGATTTACCAAGCCCTGGAAAAAGGCACCATTGACGCAGCCGAGTGGGTTGGCCCTTATGACGACCAGAAACTGGGTCTGAACAAAGTGGCGCCTAACTACTACTTCCCAGGTTTCTGGGAAGTGGGCCCACAGTTGGCTTTGTATGTCAACCAAAAGGCTTATGACGGCTTGTCAAGCGAGTACAAGGCCATCATTGAATCCGCCTCCAGTTATGCCGGCACTGACATGCTTGCCAAATACGACTACAAGAACCCAGCTGCATTGAAGACCCTCATTGGTCAAGGCGCCAAATTGCGCGCTTTCCCAAGAGACGTCATGGAAGCCGCATTCAAGTCTTCACAAGAAGTTTATTCCAACTTGAGCAATACCAATCCTGAGTGGAAAAAGATCTACGCAGATTACTCTAACTACCGCCGTGAAGCCAATCAGTGGTTCAGCTTGGCTGAATCCAGCATGAACAACTTCATGGAACGCCAGAAGCTTTAATCAAATTGGGCTGCCCTTAAAAGCAGCTTTTAACCAGTCCAACAAAAAACCCGCCTAGGCGGGTTTTTTGTTGTCTGCATTCAGGCCGATCAAGGCTTCTTGGCTGGGTCATCCTTCATCGACTCCATCAGAGCCTTGATAGGATCAACCTGATCGCCTTGATTCTCTGTTTTTTCAGCCTCAGCTGCTTGAGAGTCTGATTCTTGACGCATTTGCATCATGACGGCTTCGGCATCTACGGTAGGCTCTTTGCTACCGCCAGTAGAGACGATGCCTGGGAACGCAATGATCAATCCCACCATGATCAATTGAATGATCACGAAGGGCACTGCACCCCAATAGATCTGTTCAATGGTGATTTTCTTAATGGGCTTCTGAGTGACCCTGTCGATGTAGTCTTCAGTTGGGGCCACACTGCGCAAATAGAACAATGCGAAGCCAAAGGGTGGGTGCATGAACGAAGTCTGCATGTTCACAGCCAACAACACACCAAACCAAACCAAGTCAATGCCAATCTTTTCTGCGACTGGACCAATGAGCGGAATGATGATGAAGGCCAACTCAAAGAAGTCTAAGAAGAAGGCTAAAACGAACACCAAGATGTTCACCACAATCAAGAAGCCCAATTGACCGCCTGGCAAGCCAGTTAACAAATGCTCAACCCAAATGTGGCCGTCCACACCCTGGAATGCCAAGCTGAAAACAGTGGCGCCAATGAGAATGAACAACACGAAGCAAGACAGCTTCATGGTGGAGTCCATGGCCTGTCGCATGAGTTTCATGTCAATGCGCTTGCGGGATATGGCCATGACCAAGGCACCCACTGCACCCATCGCACCACCTTCTGTGGGGGTTGCAATACCCAAGAAAATAGTACCAAGCACCAAGAAAATGAGTGCCAAAGGCGGAATGAGCACAAAAGTCACTCGCTCTGCCATGTTGGACAACAAGCCCATCTTGGTCACTTTGTTGATGATGGCGGCAAAGAAGGCAACACCCACACCCATGCACATGGACACCACGATGGTTTCATCAAGTGGGGTTGTGTCGGGCAACCATTTGGCAAAGGCGATCGCGATGGCCAAAGAAACAGCTGTCAGGATGGTCAAGGACCGAAGGCCTGAAGTGCCGTCATCTTCCCTGATGGTGCGGGCTTCCGGCGGCAAGGCTGGAACCCATTGAGGTTTGATAAAGCTGATCAGAATGATGTAGCCCACATACAAACCTGTGAGGACAAAGCCTGGAACGAAGGCGCCTTTGTAGAGGTCACACACGCTTTTGCCCAATTGGTCGGCCAAAACAATCAGCACCAAAGAAGGCGGAATGATTTGAGCCAGCGTGCCCGAGGCTGCAATCACGCCACCCGCAATGCGGCGGTCGTAGCCATATCGCAACATGATGGGCAGTGAAATAAGACCCATTGAAATGACAGAAGCGGCCACTACACCGGTTGTGGCAGCCAACATGGCGCCCACAAAAATGACGGCGTAAGCCAAACCACCGCGAATAGGACCAAAGAGCTGGCCAATGGTGTCCAGCAAATCTTCCGCCATGCCCGAGCGTTCCAGAATCAAACCCATGAAGGTGAAGAAAGGAATGGCGAGCAAGGTGTCGTTTTGCATGATGCCAAACATGCGAAGCGGCAAACTTTGCAAGAAGGTGGCTTGAATGACACCCAATTCAACACCCACAAAACCAAAGAACAAGCCGCAAGCAGCCAAAGAGAATGAGACCGCATAACCGAACATCAAAAAGACGATCAGCGACGCGAACATGATGGGCGCCATATTGGCGATCAGGAATTCAGTCATTTTTGAGCTCCCATTTGAACTGCTTCACGGGCAGCCACTTCTTTTTGCAATAAGAATTCTGCAAATTCCTCCTCGGGTGTTTTGACCCCTGGCTTCTTAGAGGGGTCGGGGATCATGCCTTGCAAGAAGGCAAAACGCTTGATCAACTCTGAAACGCCTTGAATGCCCAATAACAACATGCCCAAAGGCAGCATGACAAACACGGGCCAGCGCATCAAGCCGCCTGCATTGGAGGACATTTCCTTGGTCACGAAAGCATTGATCACCAAGGGCATGGCCAAAATGATGATGTAAGTCACAAAGGGGATCAAGAAAAAGCAAATGCCCGCAATGTCAATCCAGATTTGAGTGCGCTTGGAGAAACGGCCCGACACAACGTCGATTTTGACGTGCTCTTGACGCAGCAGGGTGTAGCCCGCCGCCAGCATGAAAACCGCTGCAAACATGTACCACTGAACTTCCAGATAAGCGTTGGAACTGAGGTTAAAAGCCTTTCGTGAGATGGCATTGCCAGCACTGATCAGCACTGAAAAAAGGACCAGCCAAGCCACCCACTTGCCAACCCATTCACTGAATTGGTCTATCCGTTTGGACAGAGATAACAAAGAATCCATATTGACTCCAAAAAAACAATAACAACCGATTGTAGAAAAATTGAAAAGCCCTGCAGAAGGGGTTTACCCTTCAGGGCTTGTCGCAGATCAAGACTTGATGTCGGGCCACTGATTCAAAATGGCTTTTTCAATGCCTAAGGCATCGAGACCCTGCATCGCCATGAGCTTAGCTGGGTCACCGTGTTCAATGAACTGGTCTGGGAAGCCCAATGATAACAAGGGCTTGAGCAGCTTTGATTTTTGCAAAAACTCACCCACAGCGCTGCCCGCACCCCCCATCACGCACGCATCTTCAACCGTCACAAAACAGTTGTGTTTGGCAGCCATTTGTAAAATCATGGCTTCATCCAAAGGCTTGGCCCAACGCATGTTCACCACGGTGGCGTTCAATTTCTCTGCTACTTCAAGCGCAGGGTAAAGCAAGGTGCCAAATGCCAAGATACACACGCCAGCACCTTCGCGGCGAAGCTCTGCTTTGCCCAAGGGTACCGTGTCTAAATCGGTACCTGCCGCAACACCGACCCCCGCACCTCGGGGATAACGCACGGCCACCGGATGGTTTTGCGCGTAGGCTGTGCTCAGCAACAAACGGCACTCGCGCTCGTCGCTTGGGCAAGCAATCGACATATTGGGAATACAACGCAAATAAGCAATGTCATAAGCGCCAGCATGTGTGGCGCCATCAGCACCCACCAGGCCCGCACGGTCCAAGGCAAATACCACCGGCAAGTTTTGTAAAGCCACGTCGTGAATCAGTTGGTCGTAGCCGCGCTGCAAGAAGGTGGAGTAAATGGCCACTACGGGCTTGAGGCCCTCGCAGGCCAAGCCCGCCGCAAAAGTGATGGCGTGTTGCTCGGCAATGCCCACATCGTAATAACGATCTGGAAAGCGCTTGTGAAACTCCACCATGCCAGAGCCCTCGCGCATGGCGGGCGTGATGCCCACCAAACGCTTGTCGGCGGCAGCCATGTCACACAGCCATTGCCCAAAAATGTGCATGAAGGAAGGTTTAGCTGGCTTGACAGCAGGCACCAAGCCAACTTTGGGATCGAACTTGCCGGGGCCGTGGTAGTTCACAGGATCCTCTTCAGCCAGCCTGTAACCCTGACCTTTTTTGGTGATCACATGCAAAAACTGGGGTCCTTGCAGATTTTTGATGTTTTCCAAAGTGGGGATAAGGGAATCTAAATCATGACCATCAATAGGGCCGATGTAGTTAAAGCCAAATTGTTCAAACATGGTGGCAGGCACCACCATGCCTTTGGCATGCTGTTCAAAGCGCTTGGCCAACTCAAACAGCGGCGGCGCGCCTTTCAGAACATTTTTTCCCATGTTCTTAGCCGTTGAATAAAAACTACCACTCATGAGTTGCGCCAAATAACGGTTCAAGGCCCCCACAGGCGGGCTGATCGACATGTCGTTGTCGTTCAAGATGACCAACAATTTGCAGTCTTCAATGCCCGCGTTGTTCATGGCTTCAAAGGCCATGCCAGCGGTCATGGCGCCATCGCCAATCACAGCAATGGCGTGGCGTGATTCACCCTTTTGGCGCGCTGCAATGGCCATGCCCAATGCGGCAGAAATGCTGGTCGATGAATGCGCTGTGCCAAAGGTGTCGTATTCGCTTTCATCACGGCGCGGAAAACCAGACAGGCCGCCCAATTGACGCAAGCTGGGCATGCGCTCGCGCCTGCCCGTCAGAATTTTGTGCGGGTAAGTTTGATGGCCCACATCCCACACGATGCGATCTTCTGGGGTGTTGAAAACATAGTGCAAAGCCACGGTGAGTTCTACGGTGCCCAAATTGGAACTTAAGTGTCCGCCAGTTTGCGACACGTTGTCTAAAACGCACTGGCGCAAATCAGCAGCCAAGCGGGGCAAGTCGCCGCGTTTCAGTTTTCGAAGGTCAAGGGGAGAGTGAATCGATTCAAGCATGTTTAATTTTTCCGTTGCACCACTTGCGAGGCCAGGGCGCGCAGTGCGGCAGTGGCTGTGGCGTTCAAGCCGCTGGCATCAAGTGCTGCCAGAGATTCTGAGTAGAGTTTGGCAGCCAATAGTTGGGCCTGCTCTAAACCCATGAGAGAGACATAGGTAGGTTTATCGGCCGCCGCATCTTTGCCCGCTGTTTTGCCCAAAGTGGCAGAGTCAGAAGTGACATCCAAGATGTCGTCTACCACCTGAAAAGCCAAGCCCAGTGACTGCGCATATTGCGTGAAGGCATCGAAAATCAGTGTAGAAGGTTTGCCCGCACTGACGGCACCCAGTTGCACACTGCAAAGCAGCAGAGCACCTGTTTTGAGACGGTGCATTTGTCGCAATTGGGCTTCATTCAAGGGCACACCCACACTGGCCAAATCGATGGCTTGGCCACCCGCCATGCCCTGATAGCCAGAAGCTCTGGCCAACAAGGCAACTTGCGAAGCTTGCACCGCGACGTCTGTGCTGCCATCTTGTGGCGTTAAAAATTCAAACGCCAAGGCTTGCAAAGCATCACCCGCGAGCAAGGCCTGCGCTTCGCCATACTTCACATGCACAGTAGGTTTGCCTCGGCGCAATACATCGTTGTCCATGCAGGGCATGTCATCGTGAACCAAAGAATAAGCATGAATCAATTCAACCGCACAAGCAGCACGCAGTGCCGCCAAAGAACTGGGCTGATCAGAAACAGTAGCCGCTTCCAAATCGACACCCACTGCCTCTGCAGCGGCCAATACCAAAAGGGGCCTAAGGCGTTTGCCGCCGTCCAAGACCGCGTAGCGCATTGCTTCACCCAAACCAGCGGGGGCGTGGGCATCAATGCCATGTTTCAAAACTTGTTCAACTTGCGTCAAGCGCTCTTCGGACCAAGCTTTGAAATTGAAGTTGTTTGAAAACGGAAAGTTCATGCACCATCCCAAGGTTTCAAGGTCCCTTCGTCCAACACGCTGATTTGGTTTTCGATGGCTGTCAATCGTTCGCGGCAAAAAGCCAGCAGGCTAGCGCCGCGTTGGTAATGGGTCAGCAATTGATCAAGGGGCAACTGACCTGATTCCAATTTGGCCAACAATTGTTCCAACTCTTGCACCGCCTCTTCATAACTGGCGGGCAGTGTCAGGTCGGCCTGAGCTTTGGCTGAAGTAGAAGGGGCTTTGGGCATGGCGGATTTAGATCTAAAGAAAGGCATTTTAGGTCGACTTCGGCCCCAAATTGCTGACCTGAGGCTACAATGCCCCTTCATCGGCGGACTTCGGTCCGCTTTTTTCGCGGGATAGCCCTAGGTTTCCCGCATGTTCCTGCCCCTTCATAGGGGGAGTCTCTAGGTCAGGTCATTCATGTCTGATTTAAGTCTTCAACTGCAGCAGGCTTCAAGCCAACTACCAGTTTCAAGCTATTTCAATGATGCGCTGTTTCAGCGCGAGCTGAAAACCATTTTTCAGCAAGGCCCCAAATATGTGGGCCATCAACTGTCGGTTCCCGAAATCGGGGACTATCACGTGTTGCCCCAAGAATCGGGTGGGCGTGCGCTGGTTCGCTCCCAGCAAGGCATTGAACTGATCTCCAACATTTGCAGGCACCGGCAAGCCGTGATGTTGCAAGGCCGAGGCTCTCTCAACACCCAGCAAAAAGGCAGTGCCGGCGGCAACATTGTGTGCCCCTTGCACCGCTGGACCTATGCCCCCGAAGGCCAGCTATTGGGTGCACCTCATTTCGCACAAGACCCTTGTCTTAACCTCCAAAATTACCCGCTCCGCGAGTGGAATGGTTTGTTGTTTGAAGACAATGGGCGCGACATTGAAGCCGACTTGAACGGCATGGGGCCGCGCGCCGCATTAGATTTCACCGGCTTCAAACTCGACCATGTTGAGATGCACCAGTGCAATTACAACTGGAAAACCTTCATCGAGGTTTACCTCGAGGACTACCATGTTGAACCATTCCACCCGGGCCTTGGCAACTTCGTGACTTGCGACGACCTCAGCTGGCAATTCAAAAAAGAGTTCTCAGTTCAAACGGTGGGCGTCGCCAATCGTTTGGGCAAGGCCGGCAGCCCTGTCTACGAACGCTGGCAACAACAACTCATGCAATACCGTCAAGGCGCCGTTCCCGAATATGGCGCTATTTGGCTCACCTACTACCCCCACATCATGGTGGAGTGGTATCCGCATGTGCTCACGGTGTCCACACTGCATCCCATCAGCCCCGAGAAAACGCTGAACATGGTGGAGTTTTATTACCCCGAAGAAATCGTGGCCTTCGAGCGCGATTTTGTAGAAGCCCAAAAAGCGGCCTACATGGAAACATGTTTAGAAGACGATGAAATTGCAGAGCGCATGGATGCGGGCCGCAAAGCCCTGATGCAACGGGGCGACAACGAAGTGGGCCCCTACCAAAGCCCCATGGAAGACGGCATGCAACATTTTCACGAGTGGTATCGCAACAAGATGAGCACATCGATGAACGAAGCTTCAAGCGACTAAGTTGCATGCAAGCACTTTGGATGGTTTTAGCCTCGCTGATTTTTGCAGTCATGAGTGTGTGTGTGAAATTTGCAGCAGTGCACTTCAGCACCTTTGAATTGGTTTTCTATCGCGGCGCCATTGGCACCTTGCTCATGGCCTATGTCTGTCAGCGCAAAGGCATTTCACTTCAGACAAGAGTGCCCAGAATGCACACTTGGCGCGCGTTCACGGGGGTGGTGTCTTTGGCTGCATGGTTTTATGCCATTGCTTATCTGCCCTTGGCCACGGCCATGACCTTGAACTACATGAGTGGCATTTGGGTGGCTGCTTTTTTGGTGGGCGCCACGCTTTGGAAAGGCCATCTTCTGGATGTGAAACGCCAGCTGCCTGTGGTGCTCAGTGTGGTGATCAGCTTTTTGGGTGTGGTCATGATTCTCAGGCCCACCATCGAACAAAACCAAGTGATTGCAGGATTGGTAGGCTTAGCCTCCGGCATGATTGCCGCCATGGCCTACATTCAAGTCGCTGAACTTGGCAGAGAAGGCGAGCCTGTTGAGCGCACAGTCTTTTATTTTTCCTTGGCAGCCGCCGCATCTGGCGCACTTGTGATGCTGTTCACAGGCGTCAGCGAATGGGTCTGGACAGAAGCTTGGCTGTTATTGCCCATTGGCATCTTGGCCGCATTGGGCCAATGGTGCATGACCCGCGCCTACAACGATGGGGCCACCATGGTGGCCGCTAACTTGCAATACTCTGGCATTGTATTTTCAGCCTTGTTTGGCTTGTTTTTATTTGGCGATCAAATACCATGGATCGGTTGGGGTGGTATTGTGATCATTGTTTTAAGTGGCATTGCAGCCACCGCCTTAAGCGGCCGAAACAAGGCAAGCACACCCTCTTAATTGCAAACTGACAAAGACCAAAGGAATCGACATGTACACCACACTCATTTCTGTTCAACAACTCAAAGACTTGAAGACTTCTGGCAAAGCTTGCATGGTGTTTGATTGCACAGGCGACCTCATGAAACCCGAAATGGCGGACACCCTGTTTGCCACGGTTCGCATTCAGGGTGCACACCAAGCTCATTTAGATCGCAATCTCAGCACGCACGGTTCATCGGCTGTCAATGGCGGCAGACATCCCCTGCCCTCGCGTGAAGAAGTGGCCACATGGTTAGGCAGCTTAGGCTTTGAAAACCAAATGCAGGCCGTGGTTTACGACCGCAACGGCGCCAATTATTGCGGCCGCATGTGGTGGATGCTGAAGTGGTTGGGCCACGATGCTGTGGCTGTTTTAGATGGCGGACTTCAGGCTTGGGAAGCATCAGGAGGGGCCGTTGAGAAAGGCGCTCCTGCAGCGCTCAAGCCTATCGCTAGCAACTTTGAATTGAAATCGGCTTTACGCGAATGGGTCCGTACTGATCAATTAGCGCCTCAAGTAGGGCATCCCAATTTAACCCTGATCGATGCCCGCGCTGCTGCACGCTATCGCGGCGAGGTGGAGCCCCTCGATCCTGTGGCTGGCCACATACCAGGCGCATTAAACAGACCTTTTGCCGAAAACCTTGGCGCAGATGGCTTCTTCAAATCGCCAGAAGTATTGAGAGCTGAATTTGAAAAGCTTTTAGCAGGCAGAGACCCTGCCACTGTGGTTCACCACTGCGGCAGTGGAGTCAGTACAGTGCCCAATATTTTGGCCATGGAGTTGGCCGGTCTGGGTATGACCCGTTTGTACCCTGGCAGCTGGAGCGAATGGTGCAACACACCCGGACTGCCCTGCGCAAAGGGCTAAGTGTGCTGTCTCAATGCGCGGTGAAAGAATGTGCCAACACACTGACCGCGCTCACCAACGCAATGCCACTCATCAGCCAAACAATTTGTGCTGCCGTCTCACGTGAACTTAAACGTTTTTGCAATTGCGGAATTAAATCGGCCAGTGCCACATAAATAAAACTGCTGCTGGCAATGGCCAGCATGTAGGGCAAAACGCCATGCAGTTGGTCTAGTAACGCATAGCCAGCCAATCCCCCAAAAGCCGTAATGGCACCCGCCAGTGAGACTTTCAAGACGGCTGTTTGCCGGCTTTGGGAGCCCTGGCGCAGCACCACCAAATCGCCCATGTGATGAGGCACTTCGTGGGCCAAAACAGCCAAAGCCGCTACCACGCCTAACTTCAAATCGACCATGAAGGCAGAGGCAATCAGGACACCATCTCCAAAACAGTGAACGCTGTCGCCAGCTAAGATGGCCCAGCCACCAGCCTGCGGCTTTGCGCGTGCATCTGAATCGTGTGGTGTATCGGTAGCATGTGAATGGGCGTGATCATGGGCGTGAGCCTCATGATGATCATGGTCATGGTGAACATCGCCGTGGTGATGCTCGTGGCCGTGGTGCCAGAGTTCTGCCTTATCGAGCAAGAAGAAAAACAACAAACCGAACAACAAGGTCATGAACAAGTTGTGGGGTTCTACACCTGCTTCGAAGGCTTCAGGCAAGAGGTGCAAAAAAGCTGTGGCCAGCAATGCACCTGCAGCCAAGCTCAGCATGTGTTGGGTATAGCGACTCACAATGCCAAAGCTAAGCCAGGCTGCCAACCAAACACTTCCAATACCAGCGGCCAGGGTGCCTACCAAAATAGCCAATAAGGTCATTCAATTTCCAAATGAAGCCCAGACAGATGCTGCGCAAAGGCTGAATTATGCCTGCCTGCTTGCTTGAAGCCGTTGGATCAAGCTGCCTCTTGAATCACAACGTCGACAGGCACACCCCATAACTCGGCCTGTGCATGCAGGTTTTGGATGTCTTGTTGTGCCCAATGGCCTCGGATGTAGCCCAAAGCCACCACCCTACCGGCCTCATAACCCCAACCAGCCGAGGTGACCTCACCCACAAATTGACCTGCCACACTCAATGGCTCACCACCCCACAAATAATGGTGCGCATCTTTCACAACAACTTTGACAAGCTTTTTCTCAGGTTTAAATGCTGCTTGTGCTTTTTTGAGAAGCAAGGCTTTCTTGCCTTTAAAGTCAATTGTCTTATCGAGTTTCACACCCGCCCACAAACCCGCTTCAAAAGGTGTTTCATCGGGCCCTATTTCCGCGCCCCATGCTCGCCTTTGACGCTCGATGCGCAGTGCATCCAAAGCGTAGTAACCGGCATCACGCAAGCCTAGGTCTGCGCCCGCACTTTGCAAAGCCAAGTACACATGACGTGTCATTTCAACAGGCACATACAACTCGTAGCCTGGGCCGCCCACGTAGCTCATGCGGGCTGCACGCACTTTGGCGTGGCCCACATCTATTTCACGCGTGTGTGCAAACGGCAAAGCTTGCGGTGACAAGTCTTCATGGCAAACTCTTGACATCAAAGCCAGAGAATTGGGGCCCATCAATGACAAGACGCAAAACTGCGCAGAAACATCATCGATGTAGACCCGCATTTCGGGCGTGACATGGCGCTGCAGCCAATCTAAATCGCGGGTTGTTTGACCTGATCCTGTCACGACCATGAACCGATCAGCACTGAGTCGAATGACTGTGAGGTCACTTTCAAAGCCGCCTCTGTCGTTGAGCAGCGGGGTGTAAACCATTTTGCCAATGGCCACATTCATTTCGTTGGCGCACATGCTTTGCAAAAACGCCAATGCATCTGGACCTCTGACCGAGATTTTTGAAAACGAACTTTGATCGTACAAAGCCACAGCCTCACGGGTGGCTTTTTGTTCAGCTTGCACCCAAGGCAACCAATCTGGGGTGTCCAAGGTATCTCGAGCAGGCGGCGCACCCGCAGGTCGGAAGTAGTTCGCGCGCTCCCAGCCATTTTTACTGCCAAACTCTGCGCCCTTCGCTGCCAAAACGTCATACAAAGGCGAGCAACGCAAAGGCCGAACCGTTTGCAACTCTTGCCTAGGCCAACGCATGGCGTAGTGCAGACCCAGTGTTTCGGCGGTGCGTTCAGAGAGTGCCTTTCGATTGCCGGTAAACGCGCCAAACCTGCGTACATCGACATCCCACAAATCAACGCTGGGTTCACCGCCCACAATCCACTCCGCCATCAAGCGCCCTGCACCACCAGAGTTGGCAATGCCTGCTGAATTGAAACCAGCACACACAAAATAGTTTCGAACTTCAGGCGCCTCACCCAAAATGAAATTGCCATCGGGCGTGAAACTCTCGGGTCCATTGAGCAACATTTTGACTTTGGCTGTTTCCAAACACGGCGTGCGGTGAATGGCGTTTTGCATCAAAATTTCAAACTGGTCCCAATCCTCTCCTAGCAACTCAAATTGAAAAGTAGAAGGAATAGGGTGCACATTCCAAGGTTTGGCCACAGGCTCAAAGCCGCCCATCACCAAGCCACCCACTTCTTCTTTGTAGTAGATGTAGCCATCGGGGTCTCGCACCACGGGCCACATGGGGTGAATGCCCTCTATCTTGTCGGTCACAATGTAGAAATGCTCGGCAGAATAAAGCGGCACATTGACACCGGCCAACTGCCCAAATTGACGCGCCCATTGGCCCGCACAGTTCACCAAAATATCGCACTGAATATCGCCTTGCTTGGTTTTCACACCCTGCACGCGACCTTCATTCAATTCAACACCTGTGACTTCAATGTCTTCAAAAATTTTGATGCCACGCAGCCTTGCACCTTTGGCCAAGGACATGCACAAATCAGCAGGGTTGGCCTTGCCGTCTCCAGGAATCCAAATGCCGCCTGCTAAATCATCGGTTCTAAGCAAGGGTGCGCGCTCACCCACTTCTTGTGGCGTGATTTCATGAACCTCCACACCAAAGCTTCTGGCCAATGCAATTTGTTTTCGCAAAACTTTCATGCGCTCTGGCGTGCGCGCTACATTCACGCTGCCGCATTGTTTCCAACCTGTGGCCAAGCCCGTTTCGGCTTCTAGCGTTGAATAAAGTTCAATGCCGTACTTGCTCATGCGCGTCATGTTTCGATTGGGACGCATTTGACCCACCAAGCCAGCCGCATGCCAGGTGGTGCCACTGGTTAACTTGCCCTGCTCTAGCAAGACCACATCGGTCTGACCCAATTTGGCCAAGTGATAAGCCACAGAACAGCCCGCAATGCCGCCGCCTACGATGACAATTTTGGCCTGAGTTGGAAAGCTTTGTGTTGCCATGAATGAGATCTCCTAATGCACGTCCTAAAGCACTAACCCAAACGAAGTGCGGCAACACCAGAAAGAATGGCAACAGTGCCTGCAATTCTTTGCCGAGTCCAAACTTCTTTCAAGAACCAAGCGCCAATGAGCGCTGCAAAAAAAACCGATGTTTCGCGCAGCGCGGCTACCATGGCCACAGGCGCGACGGTCATGGCCCACAGTGCAATGGCATAAGACCCAATGGAGGCAAATGCGCCACCAGCTGCTACAGGCCAACGCTTGCGCACATAAGGCCATACCTGCCCTTTGCGTTGCATGAAAACCAAAATGGCAAACGGCCATCCATCCAATACAAACAACATGCTGATGTATTGCACCACATGGCCGGAGCTGCGTGCGCCTTTGGCATCGATCACGGTGTATACGGCAATGAGCACCGCATTGCAAAGAGCAAACAAAATGGCTTTCCGATGTGTCCACCATTCGCGTGTAACGCCTAACAATAAAACACCGCCACTGATACAAGCCACTCCCAGCCAAGCCAAAGGCGTCAAATCTTCACCGATAAATACAAAGGATGTCATTGCCACCAACATAGGTGCAGTACCCCGCATCAAAGGATAGGTGAGTCCCAGTTCACCATGACGATAGGCTCCGGCTAACGCAAAGTAATAACCGACATGAACCACCAAGGAGCCCAAGATATAAGGCCAAGATTCTGCAGGCGGTGGGCCGACGTACAAACAGACAGGCAGGGCCAACAGCGAGCACAGGACATGAATGAGTGCGGTGTCCAGTGTTTTGTCCGAGCTAGACTTGACAAGGGCGTTCCAACTGGCGTGAAGCAGCGCCCCAAAAAGCACCAAACACAAAACAGGCCAAGTCATGGCCATCTTAAACTTTCAACGCGCAACGTCTTGCAATTTGCATGTAATGAGAGAGTCCTGGCGTATTGAGGGCAGGCTGCTTGGCCAGATCGTCCCAAAGGCGCACTTGCACTGCATCTTTTGCGCCAGGCTCTGCAATGAAAGCTGCAGCTTCTTGTTTAGAAAAAATACCACCTTGAAGTTTCAAGCTGCGCTTGGAATCTTCAGACAAACTGTCGTGGTATTCAGGCCGTGTTGCGCACAGATAGCGCTCGGCATCGACGTGCCTT
>CALCBL010000344.1 GCA_937897495.1 uncultured Burkholderiales bacterium | reverse complement strand
GTGGCTTGTTGAATGGCGTGGCCATCTTCAATTTGTTCAATTTGCCAGCGCACTTCAAAGTCGATGGCCTGCTGCATGAACTTGAAGCTGTTCAAGTTTTTAATTTCGCGGCGGGTGCCCAAATCATCGCCAGGTTTGCGCACCGACACGTTGGCGTCGCACCTGAAACTGCCCTCTTGCATGTTGCCGTCGCAAATGCCAATCCAAGTCACAATTTTGTGCAACTCTTTGGCATAAGCCACCGCCTCGTCGCTAGAGCGAATATCGGGCTCGGTCACAATTTCTAAAAGGGGCGTGCCAGCGCGGTTTAAGTCAATGCCGCTTTGGCCAATGAAGTCTTCGTGCAAAGATTTGCCCGCGTCTTCTTCCAGATGCGCACGCACCAAGCGAACGGTTTTCTTTTCATCGCCCACAAAGAACGACACCTCGCCACCTTGCACCACCGGAATTTCAAACTGGCTGATTTGATAGCCCTTGGGCAGGTCGGGATAGAAGTAATTTTTGCGCGCAAAAATGCTTTGCTCTGCAATGTGCGCACCTACCGCCAAGCCCAATTCAATGGCGCGCTCTACAGCGCCTTTGTTCATCACGGGCAGCGTGCCAGGCAAGGCCAAATCGACCGCGCAAGCTTGCGTGTTGGGCTCTGCACCAAACGCAATGGGAGCGCGGCTGAAAATTTTGCTTTGCGTCGAAAGTTGGGCGTGGGTTTCAAAGCCAATGACCACCTCGTAGCCTTGAACCAAAAGAGATTTTTGTTTCGTGCTCATTTTGCGCCTCCAGGTTGACGCAGGTGAAAGTCGGTGGCTTGCTGCAAGCGATGTGCGGCATTGAGCAACTGCGCTTCTTTGAAGTAATTGCCAATGAGCTGCAAACCAACAGGCATGCCGTTTTCGCCAAAGCCCGCTGGTACGCTCATGCCTGGCAAGCCCGCCAGTGATGCAGGAAGCGTGAAAATATCTGCCAAATAATTGGCGACAGGGTCATCTGTTTTTTCGCCCAACTTCCAAGCCACTGTGGGCGCAACGGGCCCAGCAATGACGTCGCAAACTTTGAAGGCTTGCTGAAAATCATCAGAGATCATGCGGCGAATTTTTTGCGCTTGTAAATAGTAAGCATCGTAATAACCGTGCGACAACACATACGCACCCGTCATGATGCGGCGCTTGACTTCTTCGCCAAAACCTTCAGCGCGCGAGCGCTTGTACATGGACACCAAATCTGTGTAATCTTTGGTGCGATGGCCAAACTTCACGCCATCAAAGCGGCTTAAATTGCTAGACGCTTCTGCCGGTGCAATGATGTAGTAAACAGGAATAGAAAGCTCGGTGCGCGGCAAGCTGATGGGCACCAACTTGGCACCCAGTTTTTCATATTCTTTCAGCGCGGCATCGACCGCAGTGCGCACACCCGGTGCAAGGCCTTCACCAAAAAATTCTTTGGGAATGCCAATGCGCAAACCATCGAGTGGCGCGTTCAAATCGCGCGCAAAGTTTTCTGCTGGCACATCAAGCGACGTAGAGTCGCGGTCTAAATCGGGGCCACACATGGCCGATAACATGAGCGCGCAATCTTCTGCAGTGCGCGCCATGGGGCCAGCTTGGTCCAAACTGGAAGCGTAGGCAATCATGCCGTAACGTGAAGCGCGGCCATAGGTGGGTTTGATGCCCGTGATGCCGCAAAAGCTGGCGGGCTGGCGAATGGAGCCGCCCGTGTCAGTGCCCGTTGCAGCAGGTACCAAGCGCGCCGCAACCGCTGCAGAGCTACCGCCCGAAGAACCGCCAGGCACACGCGACGTGTCCCAAGGGTTTGTGACGGGCTTGTAGGCAGAGTTTTCGTTGGACGAGCCCATGGCGAACTCATCGCAATTGAGCTTGCCCACATTGACCATGCCAGCGCCACCAGCCTGCACGCCCAATTTGCGCACCACGGTGGCGTCAAAGGGTGAGCGATAGCCCTCAAGTATCTTGGAGCCGGCTGTGGTGGGAAAGTCGGTGGTGACAAAAATGTCTTTGTGCGCCATGGGCACACCGGCCAACGGGCCCGCTGTGCCTGCGGCCAACTGCGCGTCGGCTTCTTTGGCTTGCGCAAGCGTTGCTTCTGGGTTGAAGCTTAAAAAAGCGCCAGATGTATCGGCTTGGCTGCGCGCCAAAAAGTGCTGGGCAAGCTCTGTGGCGTTGATTTTTTTAGCGCGAAGTTCGGCCGCCAAAGCGGCAACGGTCATGTCGTGTAGAGCTGTCATGGAGGCCCTTACTCAATCACTTTGGGAACCAAAAACAGGCCGCGCTCGACTGCA
>CALCBL010000343.1 GCA_937897495.1 uncultured Burkholderiales bacterium | reverse complement strand
AATTTCGTAGCTTGGATCTATGAGCACCATGGCGCGCTTGGAGCCAGTGGCTGAGGGCGGAGGTGGCAACATTTTTTTGAGTGATTCAAAACCATCTTCTCGGGCAATCATGATGCTGCGTCCAGCGTCCAACTGTGCCACGTTGGAGGCAAGTGCTTTGCTGTCAGTAGGGTGAAATTCAAACAAACGCAATTTGTCGCGAGCGTCTTTGCGCAACATGGCATGAAGGATGAAGGGCGAGCCAGGATAAAACTTGGCTTGGCCGTTGGGGTTGAAGCTGGCAATCATGTCCAGATAGGCTTGGAGAGCTTCTGGAATGGGCTTGGCGTCTTTTTGGGCGGCAGTTTCGTCTAGTTGGCTGAGAAGTTTGAAAATACCGTCTTGCGCTTCACCGCCTGTTTCTGAATAGTCACCGTCCAGTCTGTAAAGACCCGCACCCGCATGGGTGTCAATGATGGTGATGCCGCCCTCTTTTTGCTGCAGGTGCTGAAGGGTGGCAATCAAGGTGAGGTGCTTGATGACATCGGCATGGTTGCCGGCGTGAAAGGCGTGTCTGTAACTGAACATGTATGGATGGTAACCCCTCAACCCCCAAAATGCCTTAAAAACCTTGCCAAACCCAATTTGACTGGTATAAAATCGAGGGCTTCGCAGCGCATTAGTGATCCCGCGGCGAAGGGCTTATAAAAGCTAACCCCACCTAAGAGATTCCCACAAGAGGAACACCGACCGTGGAAAAGGATCCAACAAACCTTCTTTTAAAGAGAAAACTCATGACCAAAACGTTCAGCGCAAAACCCGCTGACGTGACGCACGAGTGGTTTGTGATTGACGCGACCGACAAGGTCCTCGGACGAGTAGCCAGCGAAGTTGCTCTCCGTTTGCGCGGCAAACACAAGGCCATTTATACGCCTCACGTCGATACTGGCGACTTCATTGTCGTCGTTAACGCAGCACAACTCAAAGTGACTGGCACCAAGTCTTTAGACAAGGTGTACTACCGCCATTCTGGTTATCCAGGCGGCATCACAGCCACTAACTTCCGCGACATGCAGTCCAAGCACCCTGGACGCGCGCTCGAGAAGGCCGTGAAGGGCATGTTGCCCAAAGGTCCTCTGGGTTACGCCATGATCAAAAAACTCAAGGTGTACGGTGGCGCTGAGCACCCCCACACCGCCCAACAGCCTAAAGTGCTGGAACTTTAAGGAGCCTTGAGAATGATTGGTGAATGGAACAATGGCACCGGCCGTCGCAAATCTAGCGTCGCCCGCGTGTTTCTGAAAAAAGGCACTGGCAAGATCACGGTCAATGGCAAGGACATCCAAGCCTACTTTGGCCGCGAGACTTCGATCATGATCGCTAAGCAACCCCTGTTTTTGACAAACCATGTCGAGTCTTTCGACATTCAAATCAATGTGCACGGTGGCGGCGAATCTGGTCAAGCTGGTGCAGCTCGTCACGGCATTACACGTGCCCTGATTGACTATGATGCTTCTTTGAAGCCTGCGTTAAGCCAAGCTGGTTTTGTCACTCGTGACGCCCGCGAAGTTGAGCGTAAAAAGGTTGGCTTGCACTCTGCTCGTCGCCGTAAGCAGTTCTCTAAGCGTTAATCGTTTACTGTTCTGGTTCAAGAAAACCGTTCTGTTTATTCAGAGCGGTTTTTTTTCGTCTTCACCGCCAAGAACGTAGTACTGGAAGAGGTGGTGCTGGTGTTCGGACGCGCGACGTTCTGAGTAAAGCGAAGATGAGCAAGTCCGAATACCAGCGCCGCCTCTTCCAGTACGGACCAGAAAGAAACCCCACAAAAACCAAACAAAGAGCCCCTTCTACCAAGGCAGTTATTCAAGATTAATTGTTGACCAATCCACTATACTACTCACCTAGTTCCCGGAGAAAACCCATGAGCGCCTTAGCCGAAACAATCCCTACAGAAATGCCCGAAGCCATTGTCTTCACAGACAGTGCTGCCGCCAAAGTGGCCGATCTCATTGCCGAAGAAGGCAACCCAGATCTGAAACTGCGCGTCTTTGTGCAAGGTGGTGGTTGTTCTGGCTTCCAATACGGTTTTACCTTCGACGAAATCGTGAATGAAGACGACACCACCATGACCAAACATGGCGTGTCATTGCTCATCGATGCCATGAGCTATCAATACCTCATTGGCGCCGAAATTGATTACAAAGAAGACCTGCAAGGTGCGCAGTTTGTGATCAAGAACCCCAATGCCACCAGCACTTGCGGCTGCGGCTCTTCTTTTTCAACCTGATCAGTTCAGATTGAGACAGGGCTATCT
>CALCBL010000342.1 GCA_937897495.1 uncultured Burkholderiales bacterium | reverse complement strand
TGCAGCAGAATGCGGACGGCATCCAGATCAGTGGCACCAACTTACCTGCAAGTTTGACCGAATTTTCTAAATCCGCCGCCATGGTCGGGGCCGACGGTCTTTGGAGCAAAATGCGCCAATTCGTGGTGCCGCCAACAGCACCCAGGGTGACAGGCTTGTTAGCCTATCGTGCCCTTATCCCTATGCAATCAGTTCCTGAAAAGTTGCGACTGCAAGATGTGAATGTTTGGGTAGGCCCCAGAGTTCATGCCGTGTTGTACCCCGTCAAATGTGGTGAGTATTTAAACTTGGTGGTGGTAGTCCAAGGGCCACCTCCAGCCAGCTTGGATGACTGGGACCATGCAGGCAACAAACAAGACTTAGAAGCTGCCATGGGGCCCATTCACGCAGACCTGCGCAACATGCTGGCAGCAGTGCCAGCATGGCGACTGTGGCCACTTTGTGACCGTCCACCCATCAAGGGCCCTCATGAAATGGCGAAAGGCCGAATCGCTTTGTTAGGCGATGCGGCTCATCCCATGCGTCCGTTCTTGGCACAAGGTGCTGGCATGGCCATAGAGGATGCTGCTGAGTTGGCCAGAAGTTGGGCCAGAGTAGATTTATCTGTGCCAGAACGCTTACAAATTTACGCTCAAGCACGTTGGGCGCGCAACGCCCAAGTGCAACAACGCTCCATTCGAAACGGTCAGATTTTTCACCTTCAAGGACCGCTGCAATGGGGCCGCAATGTGGCCATGAAATTCTTGGGAGAATCCTTGATGGATGTCCCTTGGCTTTATTCAGGGCCTTAACAGGGCGACAGTTTTTGTGTGATGAGGCTAGTGCGCTTGTAGGCCTGATTCAGACTTTGCCAAGCAGTAAAAATTCCATCAAGGCCTTTTGCGCATGCATGCGATTTTCAGCTTCATCCCACACCACTGACTGAGGCCCATCGATGACTTCTGCACTGACTTCCTCGCCTCTGTGAGCGGGTAGGCAATGCATGAACAGCGCATCGGGCTTGGCCACTTTCATCATCTCCTCGTCGACGCACCAATCGGCAAACGCTTTTTTGCGGGCTTCGTTCTCTGCTTCATAGCCCATGCTGGTCCACACATCGGTGGTGACCAAATCAGCGCCTTCACAAGCTTGCATCGGATCTTTGAAGAACTGCGTACTGGCAGCACTTCGAACGCCCACAACTGCTGGGTCAACTTCGTAGCCACTAGGGGTGCTGAGGTTGACCTTAAAACCCAGCAAGTCGGCAGCTTGGAGCCAAGTGTTGGCCATGTTGTTGCCATCACCCACCCAGGCCACTGTTTTGCCTTGAATAGAGCCTCGGTGCTCGATGTAGGTAAAGATGTCTGCCAAGATTTGGCATGGGTGAAACTCATTGGTCAGCCCGTTGATGACGGGGACGCGTGAATGCTTGGCAAAGGTTTCAATTTTGTCTTGCCCATAGGTTCGAATCATGACCAGATCGACCATGCGGCTGATCACTCTGGCACTGTCTTCAATGGGTTCTGCGCGCCCCAGTTGGCTGTCGCCAGTTGTGAGGTGCACAACCGAGCCCCCCATTTGGTACATGCCTGCTTCAAAGCTCACACGTGTGCGTGTGGAGGCTTTCTCAAAGATCATGGCCAAGGTGCGGTCTGTCAGTGGCTGGTATTTTTCGTAGGCCTTGAACTTGGCTTTGATGAACGATGCACGCTTGAAAACATGCGCATATTCTTCAGCGTTTAAATCTGTGAATTGCAAGTAATGCCGAAGAGGCGTGGCGGGTGCCTGCGTAAGCATTAGGATGACTCCGACAGAAAGGTGTGGATGAGCGGCAACAAAATATCGGCCACTTCATCGGCTTCAGCCTGAGTCATGATGAGCGGCGGTACTATGCGAATGACGCTGTCTGCTGTGACGCTGATCAACAAACCCGCTTCTGCTGCGCGCAATGTGAGTGCACTGCAGGGCTTGTCCAATTCAATGCCAAGCATCAAACCTTGGCCGCGAATTTCTTTGATGCCTTTGGCGCCCTCAAGCCCTTTTTCAAAACGTGCTTTCAGGTGAGCGCCTACCTTGGCTGCATTGTCTAGCAGGCCATCCTTTTCCATGATGCGAATGGTTTCAACGCCCGCACGCATGGCCAGCGGATTGCCACCAAAGGTGGTGCCGTGATTGCCAGGCTGAAAAATGTTGGCAGCTTTGGGTCCTGCTACGACAGCAGCAATCGGCACGCCAGAACCTAAGCCCTTCGCCAAGGGCATCACGTCGGCCTTGATGCCTGCCCACTGGTGCGCAAACCACTTGCCTGTTCTGCCCATGCCGCATTGAACTTCGTCAATCATCATGAGCCAATCTTTGTCGTCACAAAGGGCACGAACATCACGGAGATAGTCCAGGTGCATGGGGTTCACGCCGCCTTCACCTTGGATGGTTTCAAAAAACACGGCCACCACATTGGGGTTGTTTTCTGTGGCCTTTTTCAAAGCCGCAATGTCATTCAAGGGCACGCGCAAGAAGCCCTCGACCAAAGGCCCAAAACCCTGCTGAATTTTGGTGTTGCCCGTGGCACTCAAGGTGGCAATGCTGCGGCCGTGAAAGGCTTTTTCGTAGACCACGATGACCGGATTGTCGATGCCTTTGTCATGACCGAACTTGCGCGCTAATTTGATAGCGGCCTCATTCGCCTCTAAACCGGTGCAGCAAAAAAACACATTGGTCATGCCGGACAACTCAACCAACTTGGCCGCCAACTTTTCTTGGTTGGGCACATGGTAGTAGTTGCAACTGTGAATGATTTTGCTGAGTTGATCTTGCAGGGCGGGCACCAACTCGGGGTGGTTGTGACCTAAAGTGTTCACTGCAATGCCGCCCAATGCGTCTAAATACACTTTGCCATTGACATCCCAAACTCGGCAACCCTGACCGTGGCTTATGGCAATGGGCAAGCGGCCATACGTGTTCATGGTGTGCGGCGAAGTGGCTTCAATGAAAGCGGACATGCGGGAACTCCTCTGAAAAGAAATCGGCCCAACGAAGAGGGCCACTGAGATGAGATTTTAGAGGCAGAATTTAAGCTTCAAGTCTTATATAAGATACAATTCTTTTGCAATGCAGCATTGAGGCGATCCCTGATGCATGCCCACGAATTCTCACAACCTCTGATCGATGGTTTCAAACAACGCCAAAGAAGTTCTGATTCAAGGAATTACCTTGGACGGCCGCACTTTCCGCCCCAGCGATTGGGCTGAACGCTTGGCTGGCGTGATGGGGCAATTTAGACCGGGGGGCGCCACACCAGGAAGCCACCTCAGCTATTCGCCTTGGTGTATTCCGCAAACCTTAGGGGGCATCAAGTGTGTGGTGGTTCACACCGACCTGCGTGGCTATGAGCCCATGGCATGGGACTTTCTGATGAGTTTTGCCAAAGACAACAACCTGCAAGTGTCCGAGGCTTGCTTGCTGCCAATTCCTCCCAAATAGAAATTGTCTTTAGAAAGACGCCCACAAAAAAGCCGTCCTAAGACGGCTTTTTGCTTTTTCTTTGCTGACAGCGCACCCGTTTCAAACGGCGGCAACCTTGACAGGTGCCGGGCTGGTGATCAATTGATCAGGCGAGGGCCAAGGCTTTCACCTTGGTTGACAAGCGGCTCTTATCGCGAGCTGCTTTGTTCTTGTGGAAGATACCTTTGTCGGCAACGGTGTCCACAACGGCTTGCATTTTGGCAAACAGTTCGCTTGCTTTGGTTTTGTCACCAGCCAGAACAGCTTTTTCAACGTTCTTGACGGCGGTGCGGTATTTGGAGCGCAGTGAGGTGTTCGCTGCGTTCAGTTTCACGTCTTGACGTGCGCGTTTCCGGCCTGATGCCAGGCGGGGGTTCTTTTTCTTGGGTTTAGCAGAAGCCATTTAATTTAAGTCCTAGTGTCTGAGGATGTTGTCAGCAAAGCCGGCTATTGTATCAGCCAAAGAACTACTTGGTATAGGGGCCTGACAAGCTGTCATTTCAGTCGCTACACTCTCTTTGTGAGCCTCCTTAAATCTGCATCCACCGTCTCCCTTTGGACTCTGGCATCCCGCATCACGGGTTTGGTCAGGGAGCTTTTCATTGCCTCTGCATTTGGTGCCAGCGCGCTGACAGACGCATTTAATGTGGCCTTTCGTATTCCAAATCTGTTCCGACGGCTTTTCGCAGAGGGCGCTTTCAGCCAAGCATTTGTCCCTGTTTTAGCGGCCAGCAAAGCGCAAAACGGAGATGAGGCCACGAAAAAGGCTGTAGATCACGTGGCAACGCTTTTGGCGTGGTCACTGTTGCTTTTGAGTTTCGCGGGCGTTTTGGCTGCGCCTTTCTTGGTCTGGGCCATGGCCAGCGGACTGCAGCAGCAACCCGAATCGTATGAAGCTGCTGTTCACATGACTCGGTGGATGTTTCCCTACATTGGTTTTATGTCGATGGTGGCTTTGTCCGCTGGCATCTTGAATACGTGGAAAAAATTTGCAGTCCCTGCTGCCACCCCTGTGTTGTTGAATTTAGCCATGATCGGTGCGGCTTGGCTGCTTGCGCCTTGGCTCAAGTCAAAAGGTATCCAGGCCATCTATGCTTTGCCCGTGGGTGTCATGTTGGGCGGCTTCATGCAATTGGCCATTCAAATCCCTGCGCTTTCAAAAATCGGTTTGTTACCTCGCATTGGCCTGACGTGGTCTGCCATTCGAAGGTCTGCTTCAGATCCTGCTTCTCGTCAAATCGCCACCTTGATGCTGCCAGCTTTGCTCGGGGTTGGGGTGGCTCAAATATCCTTGCTGATTAATACGCAAATTGCATCGCATTTAGCCCCCGGTAGCGTCAGTTGGCTGACCTACGCAGACCGGCTCATGGAATTCCCAACCGCTATTTTGGGTGTGGCTCTTGGCGCAGTGCTCATGCCGCAGTTGGCAGCAGCTCGTGCGAAGGGCGATCAAGATGAATATGCAGCCATGCTCGATTGGGGCTTGCGTTTGGTTGTGCTGTTGGCCTTGCCTTGTGCTGCAGCCTTGCTGGTTTTTTCTCAACCTTTGGTGTCGGTGCTGTATCACTATGGTGCCTTTACAGACCGTGATGTTCAGCAAACCACTTTGGCACTGACTGGGTACGGTGTAGGTTTGTTGGGACTTGTCGCCATCAAGGTCTTGGCACCTGGTTACTACGCAAGTCAGGACATCAAAACACCTGTGAAAATTGCCGTAGTCGTGTTGTGTTTTACGCAAGTGATGAATGTTGTGTTGGTCCCTTATTTAGCCCATGCGGGCCTGGCTTTGTCCATTGGCTTAGGTGCTTTGTTGAATGCGGCTTGGCTATTGGTCGGATTGATACGCAAAGGCAGTTACAAGCCTTTGCCAGGTTGGCCTGTGTTTGGTGCCAAGGTTCTTTTAGCCAGCTTGTTATTGACTGGTTTTCTAGCTTGGGCAAGTATTTCATTTGATTGGTTGGCCATGCGGCAACAGGTTTGGGGCAGATTGGGCACCATGGCCTTGGTGTTGATCGGCTCAGCTTTGTTGTATTTTGCTTGTTTGCGCCTCAGCGGCTTGCGCTTGCAATCTTTGTTGCGTCGTTAACCGGAGTCAGACACATGAACCTCCAGTTGATGGCAGTGACGCCGCTCAGTTATTTCAAAAGTCTGGTTGAAACAGACGCTGATTTCCCATTGCTAGAAGCTGCTGCGTCCATTGCGCAAGATGAAGAGCCGCAGTTGGACATCCAAGATGTTTTGGCAAGCTCTGACGCGCTTTTGGTTCGTTTAAGGCGTCGTTTGAAATTTGAATCAGATCCGCTCAAAACGCTTTCTGTGTTGAATCAATTTTTCTACACGGAGTTAGGGTTTGCTGGCAACGCCAATAATTTTTACGCACCAGAAAACAGTTACTTGAATGAGGTATTGCGGTCGCGAAGAGGTATTCCAATTTCCATTGCCATTATTTGGTTGGAGCTTGCACAGGCGTTGGGCTTGCAAGCGGAAGGCGTGTCTTTTCCGGGTCATTTTTTAGTGAAGGTGACACTGCCTGAGGGCTTGATTGTGATGGACCCTCTGACAGGCGATTCATTGGGTTTAGATAACTTAGCAGAACGCTTGGCGCCATTTCGTCCTCACATGGGAACCTCTGGCGACATGGACACGCCATTGGGTCTTTTTTTGCAACCCGCTCTGCCACGCGACATATTGACCAGAATGCTTCGAAATCTCAAAGAAATATTCAGCAGTCAGGCAGATTGGGAAAGGCTTGTTTTGGTCATGGATCGCTTGATTGTTCTCAATCCAGGGGCGCTTTTTGAAGTCCGCGATCGTGGCTTGGCGCTGATCGAGTTGGGTCAAAAAGAGCGTGCGCTGAAGGACTTGCTAAGGTATGTCGAAGAGCTGCCCAATGCAACTGATGCAGTGGCTGTGAAGCAGCGCTTGGCAAGTCTTCAAACCGACTGAGCCTGCCCCTAGAGACAGGGTTCAAGGTCGGTTAGGCGTGGATGGATGTTAGACCTAAAAGATTTTAGGTCACCACAACTTGCTCGCCATCACCTTGAACTGCGATCAGTCCAATTTGATAAACCTTCTCGCCAGAATGGCGCAAGGTCTCTGCACAT
>CALCBL010000341.1 GCA_937897495.1 uncultured Burkholderiales bacterium | reverse complement strand
CGCAAAGACAAGCGTTATGCTACTGGGGTGAACTACGCTCAGCTTTTATTCCCTGATTTTTCCCTGATTTTGTGCGGTTACTTCTTGTGCCGGTACACGCCCCTGAATCGGCCGCTTTGGCAACAAGTCGAATTTCTGGTTTATTACTTCTTGTTTCCAATATTGCTGTTTCACTCCATTGTGAAAAGTCCCTTAGACATCCATGCAACGTCTGGTTTTTTGCTAGCCGGCCTTGCCATGGGTTTCAGCGCCATTTTGATCAGCAACAGCATGCCTTACTGGCCATGGATTCGCCACAAAATAGACCTCAGAGATCACGCGGCCAGCGCCCAAATAGGCTTCCGATTCAACTCATTCATAGGCTTGGCTTTGGTCGAACGATTGACCGGCAGCGAAGGTTTATTGTTGATTGCCGTGCTCATCGGCTTTTGCGTGCCCATGTTCAATGTGGGAGCCGTTTGGCCCATGGCACGTCATGGTGAATCGGGCATGTTGCGTGAACTGATTCGCAACCCCCTCATCTTGGCCACTACAAGCGGATTGGCTTTTAATTTTCTAGGCTTGCGAGTCCCTGAGGTCTTAGACCCCAGCTTGTCACGAATTGGCGCAGCCTCCTTGGCCTTGGGCCTCATGTCGGCTGGCGCGGGCATGGAATTGAAGGCCCTGAACCAAGGTAAATTTTTGGGCAGTTTGGTCCTCACGGTCAAGCACTTGGTGGTGCCTTGCTTGGCTTGGGTCTTGGCGCAGCTTTTTCAATTGCCTCCTTTGCAAACCACTGTGCTGCTTATTTTTTCAGGCTTGCCTACGGCCTCTACATGCTATGTATTGGCAGCCAGAATGGGCTACAACGGCGGCTATGTGGCGGGCCTGGTTACTTTGTCCACCCTGCTGGGCGTTTTGAGTTTGCCTTTTGCATTGGGCGTATTGGGCGGCGTGAAGTTTTAAGTGCGATTGGCAAGTGACCAAGACACTTGCTCTTGCACAACGGGGTCGGAATGCGACAGCCAAGGCACCAAAGCATTGACCAAAGCGGCAGCATCTTCAGTTGATATTTTTTCGGGAGCACGCAATGCATTGCCAGCAGCCAAAGCCACGTTTCGAATCCATCTGGCATGGCCAATGCGCCGAATGGCACTGCCTTCCGTCATGTTTAAAAAAGTAGCTTCATCCCATTGAAGTAACTCTTGCAATGGAGGGGCCTTCAAGGGCTCACGCGCATCAAAATCTGGCAGCGTACTGCGCTTGGCGTATTTGTTCCACGGACAAGCCCACTGGCAATCGTCGCAGCCATAAATTCGATTGCCAATGAGGGGGCGCAGTTCATGCGGTATTTCACCGGCGTGTTCTATCGTGAGGTAAGAGATGCACCGTCTGGCATCCAACTGATACGGCGCCACAATGGCTTGGGTTGGGCAAAGGTCAATGCAGGCTGTGCATGATCCGCAGTGCGATGTGATGGCCTCTGTGCTTGGCAACGCGAGGTCCACAAACAATTCCCCCAAAAAGAAAAAGGAGCCTGCCTCTCTTTGCAAAACCAATGTGTTTTTGCCGCGCCACCCCTGACCACTTCGAACTGCCAATTCGGCCTCCATGACCGGCGCAGAATCAGTAAACACTCTGTGGCCAAAGGGGCCGATCAATTCGGCCATGCGATGCTGGAGTTTTTGCAGTCGGCTGCGCATCACTTTGTGATAGTCCCGCCCTCTGGCATAGACCGAAACGACGCCTTGAGTGGGGCGATTCAATGCTTGCCCTTCAGACTCCGCCGACAACTCAGGCAGATTGCCAGGCAAATAATCCATTTGAACGGTAATGACACTGAGCGTGCCAGGCACCAATTCTGCCGGCTTGGCACGTTTTAGGCCATGGCTTGCCATATAGTTCATGCTGCCATGGAATCCGGCAGCCAGCCAAGCCTGAAGCCCTGGCTCAGCTTCAGATAAATCCACACCTGTCACGCCAATTTGAGAAAATCCCAGTTTCTGCGCGGCCCTTTGCAACTCAGACCACAAAGCAGCAGTGTCAATTGCGCCAGCGCCTGAAGGACCAGAAAGAGAATGATGAGTGTTGTTCACCCAGAGATTGTAGGAACTCCCGAGCCCCTTGGCGCGGCCAGTTGGCTATGGGCGGATGAAAACCAGACGCAACAGTTTGCGCAAGCTCTGGCTCAGCAAGTTGAACTCAGAGATGCCTACGTCGAACTTCAGGGTGATTTAGGGGCTGGCAAGACCACTTTTGTCAGGCACGTGCTTAAAGCACTTGGGGTTGAGGGACGCATTAAAAGTCCTACCTATGCAGTGGTGGAGCCCCACGAGGCAAGGCTTTCCCCGTCGCTTGTGCCACCAACGCCGAACCTTGCTTCCATGAGCCCCCAAATTCTGAATATTTGGCATTTTGATTTCTACCGCTTCAACGATCCTCAAGAATTTGAAGAAGCCGGCTTTCGCGAATTGTTTGCCAGTCCTGGATTGAAAATTGCCGAATGGCCCGAACAAGCTCGCGGCATGTTGCCAGTTGCAGATTTGAAACTGGCCATTAGGGTCAACGAACAAGAAGGCCGTTTTGTCATTTGCGAAACACACACACCCAAGGGGCTTGCCATTTTGCTAGGCTTGCTCAAATTAAGCCCTGCCCTTGCAAACTCTCAAGCTGCTCACCATGCCCCTACAAAGACGTGATTGGCTCAAAGCATCTGGCCTAGCCCTGATGCTTGGCTGGACAGACATCTGCCGAGGTGCCAGCTTGCTGGCGGTCCGAGTGTGGCCTGCCAAAGACTACTCACGGGTCACCTTGGAATCGGATGTTGCTCTGAAGACCAAGTACACGTTTGTGCCCTCACCACCCCGCTTGGCCATTGACATTGAAGGTTTGGATCTAAATCCTTCCATCAAAGAATGGGTGGGGAAAATCAAACCAGATGACCCCAACATCACGGGCGTGCGTGTCGCTCAAAACAGCCCCGGCGTGGTGCGCATGGTGTTTGATTTAAAGCAAGCTGTTCAGCCGCAAGTTTTTGCACTGACACCAGTGGGCACTTATCAACACCGATTGGTTTTGGATCTTTACCCAAGCACACCTGTGGACCCCTTAGAGAGCTGGATTGCAGAACGCACTCAAAGCGGCGATGCTTTAAGCGACTGGCTCAATAAAAATTCAAACGCAGGCTCCGCCAATCCACCAGCCCCTGCCACTCAAAGCGGGCAAGCCCCTTCCGTTGGCCAACCTGCGGTGCAAGTCTCGCCCATCACCGACAGATTGATTGTGGTGGCCATTGATGCAGGTCATGGCGGCGAGGACCCTGGGGCCATCGGCCCCAATGGCACCAAGGAAAAAGATGTGGTGCTTCAAATCGCTTTAAAGCTGAGGGATCGAATCAATGCCAGCCAAGTGAAGGGCAGCCCCATGCGCGCCTACCTCACGCGCGATGCCGATTACTTTGTGCCCCTTCATGTGCGCGTCCAAAAAGCCAGAAAAGTGCAAGCAGATTTATTTGTCAGTGTGCATGCCGATGCATTTTTCACACCCAGCGCACAGGGCGCAAGCGTGTTTGCATTGAGTCATGGCGCCGCTTCCAGCAGCGCAGCGAGGTGGATGGCGTCTCAAGAAAACAAAGCCGACCTGATTGGCGGCATGAACTTTGGTGTGAAAGATTCACAGTTGCAGCAAGCCCTGCTTGACATGAGCACATCCGCTCAAATTAAGGACAGCTTGAATTTGGGCGGCGCCATTTTGCGGGAAATTGGCAATGTTGGAAGGCTTCACAAACCCAAAGTTGAGCAAGCAGGATTCGCAGTCTTAAAGGCCCCCGATATTCCCAGTGTCTTGGTAGAAACGGCCTTCATCAGCAATCCCAATGAAGAGGCCAAGTTGTCTGATGACCAATATCAAAACACCATTGCTGATGCGCTGGTGAAGGGCTTGCAAAAGTACTTTGAACGCAATCCACCTCTAGCGCGAAAACGCGCCACTTAAAGTGACATTCACTTAAGTTCGCTGCGCGCGCCAAGCGCCCCAAAGGGCTATCAAACCGGGCACAAAAATCATGGCCCAAATGATTTGACTGAGGTGCGCCTTCACAAAATCAGTTTCACCAAAGAGATAACCGGCGCCGGTGAGACCACACACCCAAATTAAACCGCCTGCCACATTGAACAACACGAACCTGGAGGGTGTCATGGCTGCTACGCCCGCAACAAAGGGAACAAATGTGCGGACAAACGGCATGAAACGCGCCAACACAATGGTGATGCCACCATAGGTTTCGTAAAAGTTGTGTGCTTTGTCAAAAGCGGCTCGGTTAAAAAACCGAGAGTTTTCCCACTGAAAAACCTTGGGTCCAAAGTACCTGCCAATGCGGTAATTCAATTGATCCCCGGCAATGGCCGCCACAACCAGCAAGCCCATGATCCAAGGAAGGCTTAAATGCCCTGTGCCACATAGGGTACCCACCACAAAAAGCAGGGAGTCTCCTGGCAAGAATGGCATGACCACCAGACCGGTTTCGACAAAAATAATCAGAAACAAAAGGGCATAGACCCAGGCCCCGTACTGGGCCACAAAGGCGCCCAAATACCGGTCAACGTGCAGTACAAAGTCTATCAATTGCATCAAGGTGTCCATCCTTGGATTATCCCTTGCTTGGCGGTTTATCAGAACCCCGTTACGCAATTCCAGATGCCCATCAGGAGATGTCCGCCTCCAAGCACCTACAATTTGAGAATGTCTGAACCTTTACCCCGTCAATCCATCCGTGAATTACCCGATGTGCTGATCAGCCAAATCGCGGCTGGTGAGGTGGTTGAGCGCCCTGCTTCTGTGGTCAGAGAGTTGGTCGACAACGCCATCGATGCAGGCGCTCGACAGATCACGCTCAGACTTTTAGGGGGCGGTATCAGGCTGATTGCAGTTGAAGACGACGGCTGCGGCATTCCCCCCGAGGAATTGCCTGTGGCTTTAAAACGCCACGCCACCAGCAAAATTGTGAGCCTTCAAGATTTGGAGTCCGTGGCCACCATGGGCTTCAGGGGTGAAGCACTGGCGGCCATCAATTCAGTGTCCGAGATGAGCCTTTCGTCTCGAACTGAGGGGGCATCCAGTGCTTTCGTGTTGGACGGCCAAACGGGGGAAGTTAAACCCGCAGCCAGGGCCACCGGCACCACCGTTGAGGTGAAAGAATTGTTTTTCTCAACGCCAGCCCGTCGTCATTTTTTAAAGTCTGAAAACACCGAACTGGCGCATTGCATTGAAGCCGTGAGGCGCCACGCCTTGGTTCGCCCTGAAGTGAGCTTTGCCATCTGGCATGAAGGCAAAATCGTGGCGCAATGGCGCAGTCACCCAGGCGAGGCCGGTTGGAATCAGCGTTTGGCCGATGTCTTGGGCGAAGAGTTTGTGGCTTCTTCAGTCAACATCGATTTTCGTTCTGGCCCTGTGCATGTCAGGGGCCGTGCCGGCACACCCGATGCAGCGCGAGCGCGTGCGGACCAACAATTTGCTTATGTGAATGGCCGCTTTGTGCGAGACAAAGTCATCACGCATGGCGCGCGCAGTGCCTATGAAGATGTGCTTCATGGCCATCGACAGCCTGTGTATGTGTTGTATTTGCAGATGGACCCCACGCGTGTGGATGTCAATGTTCACCCCACCAAAATTGAAGTACGGTTCCGCGACAGTCGGGAAGTGCATCAAGCTATGCGGCATGCGATTGAAAGCGCATTGGCAGTGCCCCGAGCACAACTTCTCTCGACAACTTCTGCAATTGCACAATCGACTGCGCCATCTACGGCATCGTCATCAGCCCCTGCTCAACACACTTGGGCACAACGCGGCATGGCATTTGGCGCTAATCGTTCGCATGAAGACCCTGCCAGAGCGATGGCAGATTTAAAAGCCTTGTGGAGCAACCCGCCGCAAGCAGAAGAAGAAAGTCCTTCAGGCTTTTCTAGCGCAAAAATTCAATTGCAAACAGCGCCAGCAGTTGCAAGCCAAGATGAACATGAATGGCCCTTGGGCCGAGCCATTGCGCAACTTCAAGGTGTTTACATCTTGGCAGAAAACACCCAAGGTTTGGTGGTGGTTGACATGCATGCAGCCCATGAACGGATTGTGTATGAACGCCTCAAACAACAACTCGATACCACCCAAATTACCAGTCAGCCTTTGTTAATTCCAGCTTCTTTCTCTGCAACACCTCAAGAAATTGCCACAGCCGAAAGTTGCGCTGATGTGCTGATGCAATTAGGGCTAGAGATCTCTGCTTTGTCCGCCAAAACATTGGCCGTGCGCGCTGTGCCCACATCTTTGGCACAAGGCGATTGTGTTGA
>CALCBL010000340.1 GCA_937897495.1 uncultured Burkholderiales bacterium | reverse complement strand
GTCCAAAAGAAGATGGACAAAATGCCGTAAATGTTTTGAGTTGTGAACTCTACATGCCCAGATCCGAAGACCTCTTTCATGGCATACAACACACTGGTACCGATGTCGCCATAGACCACGCCGATAGCACCGACGGTCAGGGCCGTTAAAGAAGTTTTACTAGAAGACACAAAAATCAGCCCAGCATCAAGTCTGGGCTTTTATTCAAATTGATCGCGATTCTGCGCTTCTTTGATGATCTTAGCCATGGGGGCCAGCGTCTAAAAGGCAGCGGTGTCTGGAAATGTTGCACCGCAGCAACTGAATCTCCATTTAGACTACTTTAGTCGTAAACTTCAGCTTCAGGGTCGGTCGATTCCAGCTCATAACTGGCCGCCAGCATGGCCAAACGGCCAATCACGCCATACATGTAAAAGCGATTGGGCACGCTGGCTCCAGGCTTCATGCCCGGTTGGGGCAAATGCGGTGTTTCTTCAAACGCCAACGGGACAAAGCTTGCCCCGGGCGCATTTAAATTCTCATCCACGCCGCGCTCTGCGTGAACTCGGTAGAAGCCGCCCACCACATAACGGTCCACCATGTAAACCACGGGTTCGGCCACCGCGTCGTTCATGCGTTCATTGGTGAGGACGCCCTCTTGAATGATGACGTCGCTGACCACTTGGCCGTCTTTGATCACGCTCATTTTGTTGCGTGTTTTGCGGTTCAGCTGATCGAGGTCGGACACATCGCGGACCGTCATGATGCCCATGCCGTAGGTGCCGTTGTCGGCTTTGACAACCACAAAGGGCTTTTCGTTGATGCCGTACTCTTTGTACTTGCGCTTGATTTTGGTCAAGAGCGAATCGACATTGCTGCGCAGTGCTTCAATGCCCAGGCCTTCTGCAAAATTGACATCGCCGCATTGACTGAACATGGGGTTGATGAGCCAAGGGTCAATGCCCAACAACTTGCCAAAGCGTTTGGCCACTTCTTCGTAGCTTTGAAAATGCACGGTTTTGCGACGCACACTCCAACCTGCGTGCAATGGCGGCAACAAGTGCTGCTCATGCAGTTCTTCCAAAATACCGGGCGCACCCGCCGACAAATCGTTGTTCAGCAAAATGGTGCAGGGGTCAAAGTCTTTCAAACCCAGACGGTGCTTGGTGCGAATGACAGGCTCTAAGGTGACTTGCTCGCCACCGGGTAATTCGATGAGTGTGGCTTCTTTGATTTCTGGATTGATCGAGCCAATGCGCACATTGAGACCCGCCATGTGAAAGATGCGCTTCAACTGAACCACATTGCTCAAGTAAAAAGTGTTGCGCGTGTGGTTCTCAGGAATGATGAGCAGGTTCTTGGCTTCGGGGCAGATTTTTTCAATGGCAGCTTGTGCAGCTTGCACAGCCAATGGCAACATCTCTGTGGACAAATTGTTCCAACCACCAGGAAACAAATTGGTATCGACGGGGGCCAACTTGAAACCCGCATTGCGAATGTCCACCGAGGTGTAAATGGGCGGCGTGTGCTCCATCCACTCCAGTCGGAACCAGCGCTCAATGGCGGGCATGGAATCAAGAACCCGCTGTTCAAGTTCATTGATGGGGCCATTCAAGGCCGTGACTAAATGCGGAACCATAGGGGCCTTTTACTTTTTAATTTCTAACTTCACCGTCACCCAGTACCACGTACTTGAGCGAAGTGAGTCCTTCAATACCGACCGGTCCACGGGCATGAAACTTATCGGTCGAGATGCCAATTTCTGCACCTAAACCAAATTCAAAACCATCCGCAAATCGGGTGCTGGCATTGACCAGCACGCTGGCTGAATCGACTTCGCGCAAGAAGCGTTGTGCATGCATGTGGTTGCGCGTGAGAATGGCATCGGTGTGATGGCTTGAATAATGGTTGATGTGGGCAATGGCTTGGTCCAAGCCCTCCACCACTTTGATGCTGATGATGGGTGCCAAATATTCTTCAAACCAATCTTGCTCCGTTGCATCGTTCAACTTGGCACCAGTGACCTGCGACAAAATCACTTTGGCCTTGGGGCAGCAACGCATTTCAACGCCTTTTTCTGCATAGACCTTGCCAATGAGCGGTAAAAATTCTGCGGCCACGCCTTGTGCCACCAGCAAGCCTTCGCTGGCGTTGCAAGGGCTGTATTTTTGAGTTTTTGCGTTGTCAGCCACTTTCACGGCCATGGCCACATCGCATGGGTCGTCAACGTAAGTATGGCAGTTGCCATCAAGGTGTTTGATGACGGGCACTTTGGCTTCGCGGCTGACGCGCTCAATGAGGCCCTTGCCGCCGCGCGGGATGATGACATCGACATACTCTGGCATGGCAATGAGTTGGCCCACCGCCTCGCGGTCGGTGGTTTGCACCAACTGCACCGCATGGGCCGGCAAGCCAGACTCTTGCAAGGCTTGCTGCACCAAGAGCGCCAAGGCTTTGTTGGAATCGATGGCTTCGGAACCGCCTCGCAAAATGCAGGCATTGCCACTTTTGATGGACAAGCTGGCCGCTTCAATGGTGACATTGGGACGGCTTTCGAAAATCATGCCGAACACACCCAGAGGGACGCGCATTTGCCCCACGCGGATGCCGCTGGGTTGTTGTTTCATGCCCAAAATTTCACCAATGACATCGGGCATGGCCGCCAATTGTTCACAGCCTTCAGCACAGGTGGCCAGTATTTGGGGCGTGAGGCGCAAGCGGTCGACCATGGGCGCGGCCAAGCCTGCAGCCTGAGCCCGCGCCAAGTCTTTGGCGTTGTCAATTTGGAGTGCTTCTGTGTTTTCGCGCAGCAAAGCAGCCAGGCGTTTCAAAGCACTGTTTTTGGTGGCAGTCGATGCCTTGGCCATGGCGGCTGAGGCCACTTTGGCCTGCTGCCCCAAAATTTGCATGGGGGTCTGCAAAGTTGTTTGCGAATTTGCGTTCATG